>NZ_CBCRZX010000014.1:51255-101339 GCF_965137155.1 Stackebrandtia soli | reverse complement strand
GGCTACGGACGGGTGAGGCCGTCCGTAGCCATCGGAGCGGACCGAGTCGTCACACCCGGCCCACCGATGAGGAGGCGGTTGGCCTAGTCCCGGCTCCGAGGTGCGGGCCTCGAAGCCCCGGGGGCGTCGCGCAGCGAACGATCGCGGGCGGCCTCAGCGAACGGCACATATCCACGACCGTTGCAGCGCGGGCAATCGGCGGGGGCACGACCGTCCTCGCGTTCCACCCACACTTCCCCCGTCGCCGCGCAGCGAACACAGATCGCGGTGGCGACGTTGCCTGGAATCGAACCGTCATCGCGATACAGCGGGTTCGTCATCTCCACACCCCCGGCACCCGGTGTTGGGCGAGATCGACGGCGGAACGGACGATCGCCGCCATCGCCCCGTCCGATTGTCCGATGTACTCCGACGCCCAGGACGGAACCGGAACGCCTCGCCAGACTCCCGCGATGGTGCACACCATCGGGGAATCCTCGATGGACAACGGACCGACGCCGAGGTCGTAGACGCGAATCGTGTCCGGGGCCGCCGATGTGGCCACGGAATACGGATGGTCGAGCAGCCTGAATTGACCGAGCTCCCGTTCCACGTAGCCGTTCACTGAGAGCGCCCGTTCTCCTGCGTCGCATAGACACACGGCCACGATCGACCGACTCCGTAGTAGCGACTGCAGGCACGGCACGTGTCGCGGCGGCCGTCCGACTCCCCATACGGCCGATGCAATTCGGCGGCCAGCGGGTGAACCTCCGGAACCGTCGTACTTTGTTGTATCGGCCCTTCGACAGGTACGCTGATCGTGCCATCCATGGCGATCTCCAAATCTACTGTGGATGGTTTTCGGCAGGTCCGTGGTGCAAGCACGGACCTGCTTCTTTGTGGGCCGTTCGTCCACCTCACTGCTAATACCGTAGGCCTTTGACAAGGTACTGAGAAGAGGACACGCGCGCTACGTTTCGGAGCGGCTTATCCGTCCACGCCAACAAGACACGATACGGTGACGATATGGCGAAGCAGGCGAAACAGTTGCCGATGATGATGCTCGGCATGGCGCTGAGGCAGCTCCGAGAAGAAGCCGGACTGTCCACGCGACAAGTCATCGCCAAAGCCCAAGGTTCCCTGTCCGTCGCGAAGCTGTCCGCGATAGAGAACGCGAAACGCCCCGTCAGCGCGTTCGACGTCGCCGGACTGTGCGGCATCTACAAGGCGACCCCGGAACACACGACCCATCTGCGCCGCATGGCCGAGGAGGCCCTGAATCCAGGCTGGTGGGAGGACTACAGCACCTATATGCTGCGCGAGTTCTCGATGTGCCTAGAACTGGAATCGGTCGCCGCCCGGATCGACATCTACGAGTCCGAACTCGTTCCGGGACTGCTTCAAGTCGAGTCCTATGTACGCGCTCAGAACGCCGTCGCACCGTCCTTGACCTCGGACGAGGTGAATCAACGCGTCAAGCTCCAGACTCTGCGGCAAGAGCGCTTCTGGGGCCGGTCACCCGCCCCGACGGTTCGCATCGCGATGCACGAGTCGGTCATCACCAGGCGAATGAGCGGCCCCAAAGAGGACGCCGAGCAACGTGAGCACATTGCGAAGATGGCGCGCCTCGACAATCTCACCGTACGGGTCGTCCCGAACCGAGGACTCCATCCCTCGATGCTCGGCGCCTACATGATTCTGACGTCAGGCATTCCCGCGATCAGCGACGCCGTGTACACCGAGTTCATCACCGGTGCCCGATACGACACGACCGAAAGCTCTCTGACCGCCTGCCGTAGATTCTTCGATGCCACATGGCAGATGGCTGTACCCGTAGAGGAGTATCTGAATGACACCCGGTAAGTGGCGTAAGCCCAGCCGTTCTGGGAATGGGGGCAACTGCGTCGAAGCTCGCATTGCGAGCCTGGTGGAGGTTCGCGATTCGAAGCTTGGAGACGCGTCGCCAATCCTGTCTATGTCCGCCGAGGACTTTGGAGCCCTACTCAATGCAGCTCGGTAGCGGGGCAGCACCCCCGCTACCGAACGGGCTGTAAGCGCAACGATAGCGACCCACTGCAACCAACGCAGTGGGTCGTTTCTTCACTCCCCCACGGAATCGCCGAGCACTCATCGGCATTACGCGAACACTCCGCACTTGTGCGCGCTCCGCAGAATCGGCATCCACGATCGCCGCCCTCCTCCGCCCACCTGAGTGACGATAATGGACGGTCGTTGCCGCATCCGGACCACTCCCAGCGCAACTGGCCACCGATGGCACAAAAGCGCCACGAACGGGACACACCACCCTTATCGGAAAAAATCACCCATATAGGTGAATACTGTCGGGCATCCACGTGACCGGCACTCCATGGGAACCGCCCGCCGTCGGTCGAACTGCCCGTTGGGAGCACTCTCATGATCAGAAAGTTCCTCATCCTGTCTGGAACGGCACTCGTCGCCGGACTGACCGCCATCGCCACGTCGACCGGTAGCGCCTCGGCGGACGAGTTGACCTCGATGACCGCGACCGCTTCCCCGATGAAGGGCCACCCGGGGGACGTCATCACGGCCACGGTCACCGTCACGAACACGCACAACCGCAACCTCACGTACCTCCCGATTCAGGCACCGCCGTTGTTCGCCGATTGTGGAGTCGAGGTCGGAACGCTCAAGCCGGACGAGAGCTTCGTCGTCGAATGCGAGGGTATTCTGCCGCCCAAGGGGGAGGCGCTGGAGAAGCTGTACACCTTCAGCATCAAGAACGCGCCGAGCGAACACTTCCACACGCACGCGGAGGCGTCCGTCAAGGTCGGCTACCTCCCGGACAAGCCATCGTCGCCTCCGCCGACGAGCGAGCCACCGACGAGCGAGCCACCGAGCAAACCCGCGGTCGCTCCGTCAAAGGCACCGACGCTGCCGATCACCGGTGATTCCAACACGACGACCATCGCGCTCGTGGGCGCCGGCACCGCCGCCGTTGGTGTGATCGGCATGGCCGCGCTGCGTCGCCGCCAGGAAGCCAAGTAGCTCCATCAGCACCCACCCGGGCCGCATCCTTGGATCGAGGGTGCGGCCCGTTCGCGTCGACGTGACGTGGTCGGCTTCGAACCCGTTGGCGCCCAATAAACACCGCCGCCAGGGACGCTCGCAGCGAACCGTCGAAGTCGCGGCGACGACGGACTAAGCACAGAAAACGGTCAGGCCCCGTGCGGGCGGGCCCGACGGCCCGGACGTCAGCGCCTTGGGGTCGGAAAGCCCGGTGGATCCGACTGTGCGGCGCCCGTCGCGGAGACTGCGTCGGCCGAAACACACGCGACCTAGTCGCCGAAGACCTCGCGCACCCGACGTTCGAGCGATTCCTCCAGATCCCGCGAGATCAGCGCCAGGAATGTGCCCAATTTGTCCAGCCGGATGCCGGCGGGCGTGTCAGGTCCGAGAATCGCCGCTCCCTCGCGGCTCAGCTCGGCCAGCAGCTCATTGGAGCGGACGCTGACGAGAATCGAACGGTGTCCGATATTTCTATCCACTGTATACCTTTGCCTGCCTCTGGCCTCGTGTTCGCGGACGATGAGGCCCTGATTCTCGGCCCAACGAACGGCGGTGGAGACGGCGGCCGGGCTGACCTGGAGTCGCCGCACGAGCTCGGCGGAGGTGAGACTACCCGCGTCGGTGGTGCACAGGCACGACAGAACCCTCGCCACCATGCGCGGACTCCCGGTCGCGATCACCACTTCGGCGAGCCGCTCCTGGAACGCGTACACCGTCTTCGGGTCGCGTCCGTATGCGTCCGAGGCGATCGGAACCGCGGGCAGCGGTCTCGGTTTGGGGCGACGGGCCCGCAGCCGGGTCAGGTGGTGCGCGTAGTCGGCCCGGTAGTTGTCGGGACCGCCGTTTCGCGCGACCTCCCGGGTGACGGTCGACTTGGAACGGTTCAACCGTCGGGCGATCTCGCTGAACGTCAGACCGTCGCCCAACCACGCGGCGATGCGGCGACGATCCTCCCGGGTGAGCCTGTCTCCTGGCACGGTGGGGCCTCCTCAATGGCAACGAATCGTTGAAAAGTATGCGTTCGTTGCCAGGCCATTGCAACCTCGGGACGGTCCACGTTGCATTCACCGACAAGTTCATTGCAACTCTTCACGCTATTTACCTTGCATTTCAAGAGAATCTGCGCTTCTCATCTTGATGATTAAACAAATGCAACGTAGCTTTCAATCCAGCCCGAACGCTTCACGTCCTTTACGGACGGAGCACTTCGGTCAAGAGGAGAGGAACCAACATGACGGAGTCCGTTCACACCGTCGGCCTGCTACCGTCGGCACGCGAGTCCGGTTGTCCCTTCGACCCGCCCAAGGAGCTGCGCCAGGCGCGCGAGCACGGCCCCATCAGCCGATACCCCTTCCCAGGCGGATTTGAGGGCTGGCTCATCACCGGCTACGACCTGGTGCGGGCGGTGCTGGCCGACCCGCGATTCAGCTCCCGCAGGGAGCTCATGCGCCACCCGCTGATCGACCTGGGCGACATGCGGATTCCCCCGGCGCCACCCGGTGAGTTCCTCCTGATGGACGAGCCGGAGCACGGCCGCTACCGGAAGCTGCTGACGGGCAAGTTCACCGTCCGGCGAATGCGACTGCTGACCGAGCGGGTCGAACAGATCACCACCGAACACCTGGACGCCATGGAACAGGCGGGGCCGTCGGTGGACCTGGTGGCCGCGTTCGCCAAGCCGATCCCCACGATCATGATCTGCGAACTGCTCGGGGTGCCGTACGAAGACCGGGGCTCCTTTCAGGAACAGGTCGACGCGATCACCGCCGGAGGGAGCGACGAGGAGCAGTTGGCCGGCTACCTCGCGACCCAGCAATACATCGCGCGACTGGTGGCGGCCAAGCGAGTCGACCCCACCGACGATGTGCTCAGCGACCTCCTCGACACCGACCTGACCGACGAGGAGCTGATGGGGGTCGGCCTCCTACTGCTGGCGGCCGGGCTCGACACCACCGCGAACATGCTGGCGCTGGGGACCTTCGCCCTGTTGAGCAATCCGGCGCAGTGGGCCGCGCTACGCGCCGAACCCGAACTCGCGGACAAGGCCGCCGAGGAACTGCTGCGGTATCTGTCCGTCGCCAAGACCTTCCAGCGAACGGCGCTGGAGGACGTCGAACTGGGCGGCCAGACCATCAAGGCGGGCACGACGGTCATCCTGTCGTACCACACCGCGAACCGTGACCCCGAACGCTTCGCCGACCCCGACACCCTCGACATTCGACGGAAGGCCACCGGCCATCTGGCCTTCGGGCACGGCATCCACCAGTGCCTTGGCCAGCAACTGGCCCGCATCGAGATGCGGGTCGCCTTTCCGGCGCTGGTCCAACGGTTCCCCACGCTGCGTCTGGACGTCGCGGCCGAGGACGTCGACCTGCGCCCCGAGACCGCGGACATCTACGGGGTGAGGAGCCTCCCGGTCACCTGGGACGTGTGACCCACGGCCGCCCACGCCGCACCGCGACGGCCGAGTCGTGTGTGGAGTGGGGCCGGACGGAATCGGGGCGACGTTCGGTCGACGAGTGTCGCGATGGCGACCACGCGGCACTGCGCCGAGTGCGGGCCCGCTCCCGACGACGATCAGGATCACCGACGCGGTCCTTCCATTGACCGACTACGCCTCCGGTTGAACACTTGGCGCGGCACAGCCGATTCAGCCGGAGGCTTGACCACAATCCACGCTCGACGGGTACTCACCGATACGAAGACGGCGTTCCCGGGCTGATCGCCAAGCCACCCACCGTAGAGACAGGCGGCGAGTTCTGACGTGCCCCGCCCGGCATTCCTTCTGCCTGGCCAGAGCCTGACCCGACTCCGCGAATCACACGCCGGTGTCCACTCGTCGCGATGTCGCACTCGCGGTCGACGTCGCCCGTCCAACCATGATGGATTATCAGCGTCCGACGGGGACACCGCGGCCTCGTCCGCGTCCGACAATGGCTGCGGCGGCCTCCGAACGGTCACGCCAATGCGAACGACAACCGCGATGTGAAGCCGCCCAGCGAGAAAGCCCCCGAGCCGCCGCTCAGGGGCTTTCGGCCCGGACTCGAACGCCCGGGAAGGGCGCGCACGGATCGATCGGCCTCACTTGTGGACATGGCGAGCATCGGACGAGGCGTTGGAATAGTCGTGCCGGAGCCGCTCACCCGTGGCCGCAGAGCCGGTGAACGGCCCGTTCTCCGATCAGTCGGCGATATAGGCGGGAGGCTTGAACCGATCCAGGTCGGTGACCCCGTCCGCGATCTCGGGCTTCCGGGGAATGTAGGTGGGAATCCGCTCGTTGGGATCGGCGATCTGCTCGTCGATCATCTTGAGGTCCTCGGACAGCAACTCGATCAACTTGTCCTCTTCGCCCAGCATGGCTTCGCGCAGTTGATTGATCGCCTTGTCCATCGATTCCAGGACCTCGGAGGGGCTCTCCCCTTCGACCTGGACATTGAAGGTCTCCTGCATGGCGGTGGCCTCGCCGGTGATGGCGATCAGGCCGAGCACACCCGCGATGCCCGCGCCGGGCAGTGTCATGGCCGCCGCAGTGCCCGCGATGGTTCCGACGACCTTCGCGACCGCCAAAGCCTTGTCGAAGAAGCCCTTCTCCTCCTTCTTGATCTTCTTGAGGACTTCGATGATCCCGTTCTGAAGCTCGACCATGTCCCTTTGGGTGGTCTCCTCGATGTCCCTGGTCGCCTGCACGGCCCGACGGATGTTCTCGGCGAGATCCACCTGGTGGGCCCTGATCGCATCGAAGGGTGTCAGGAAGTTCTCGTCGAAACTGTCGGCGGCGTCGCCGGTCCACGGAAACAGCCGGGCGGCGAGTTTCGGCATGATGCCTTCGATCTCGGTGGAGGCCAGTGTGAGCTTCGTGTTCTCGATGTTCTCGATCATGGGATCGTATTGCTCGGGATCGAGATCCGCAGCCCATCGAAAGCGGTCTATCACGTCCTCGTAGGGCTCGATCAGTCTGCGAGAGAAGTCCTTGTCGGGAACGTCGAACGCGGCGGTGACGATCAAGTCGGACTCGACGATCTTCATGAGGAGTTCCTGGATCTCGAGCGCCTTGGACATGATCTCGTCGCTGTGACTCATGGCTTGGGCTCCTCGTCGAGTACTTCGGTTTCCTTGTCGCCCATGCCGAATGGCAGACGCGACTCCTTGACTTCCACGTGCGTGTCGTACTCCGCGCCCGGCATCTTGATGACCGGCATGTCCACGGGCGCCTTGACGCGAACGGGGTCGTCGTGGAATCCGGCCACCGTTTGTCGCAGGGCTTCGGCGTTGGCGTCGTCCTGCGCGGCGTAGGACTCGGCGACCTGGACGAGTGCCGTGCCGGTGAGCTGGAGGTTCCAGGAGGTCTCCCCCAGGATTTCCTGAAGGCGGTCCCGTAGCGCCTGCAGGTGCGGGTACACCCGGCTCTTCGTCGCGAAGCTCTCCCATTTGACCCCGGTCGGCGCGTCCCGATCGACATCCCAGCCGGGCTTGAACGGCTTGGTCAACTTGTCGGGCACCTGGGTGGTGCGGGTGTCGGTCTTGTCGGTCATCTCGTCCTTGTCGGTGGTCGGCACGAGCCTGTCCTCCCAGCGGTTGAAAGCCTCGTCCTCCTTCCAACTGGAGTTGTGCAGATGCCGGGTCGCCTGGGCGTAATGCGCCGCGATCAGCGGAAACTGGTTGGCGCCTGCCCAGTACAGGTCCGCCAGTTCGACGACGAAGGCCTCATTCGGCTTAGCCATGGTCGCGGGCCCCGTTCTCCCGCAGGGACAGCAGCTGCTTGCTATAGCCGCGCATCACAGCCGTCACGGCCGAGTTGATCTCGGCTGACATCGACGCCTCGTCTCGACGGAGCAGGTTGAGCGTGCCGGGGCGGATCCGGACCGCGAATCCGTCGCGACCGCTCATTTTGGCGTCGACGTGGCCGAACCGGGACGACTCCCTGACCGTCAGTTCCGCGACGGCCTCGCTGATCCGGTTCCGCCGCTTCAGGATCTGATCCTTGTCGTCTCGTGCGGACACGGTGACCTCGTTCCGCTCCATGACGACCGCGTTCGCCTTGCGATAGCCGGTGATGGCCCCGTTAACGGCGGTCCTGACCGCGGTCTCCAGAGTCTGCTCGTCGTGTCCGTTCAGACCGGTCAGTCCGAACTCGACGGTGATTCCCGAGGTGCCGGTCGCCTTGGCGCGCACCGTGCGGCACGGCGACACGGCCTGCACGCTTATCCGTTTCAGATCTACTGTCAGTGTCATGTTCCCGCCTCGTGGTAATGGGGACTTCGGTTCGGAGGTTCGACCCGTTCGCCATTACTATGCGAGGCCCGGCGTGTCGGAACCTTGCCGAAAACCTGTCGTCGTAACGGTTCCCCTGGAATGGAAGGCTGCTGGCTGTGGCGAGGTTTCGCGTCCTGGGAACCGTGGCGGTCGAAGCCGACGGGATCCCGGTCGACATCGGCCCAGCCTCTCGCCGCGCGCTGCTGGCGGTTCTGCTCGTGGAGGCAGGACGGGTCGTCTCGGTCGACCAGTTGATCAATCGGCTATGGACGGAGTCGCCTCCCCGCAGGGCCCGCGAGAACCTGTACAGCTACCTGTCGCGCCTGCGAGCGGTACTGGGAGACGGCATCGTGGACAGACGATCGGGTGGATACGTTCTCACGGTCGACCCCATGCGGGTAGACATGCACCGGTTTCGAAATCTCGTGATCCAGGCACGACAGTCCACACACGATGACGAGTCCGCCGAACTGTTCGAGTCCGCCCTGGAACTGTGGCGCGGCGAGCCTTTCGAGGACCTGGACGTGCCGTGGCTCCACGCCGTCGCCAATGGACTTGCCGCGGAACGCCTGGCCGCCGAACTCGATCGCAACGACGTGCAGCTCCGGCGCGGACAGCACAGTCGACTGCTGGCCGCGCTGCGCGAACGCGCCGACGACCACCCGCTGGACGAACGCCTCGCCGGACAGCTCATGACGGCGCTGTATCGGTCCGGACGGCAATCCGAGGCCCTGGAGCGCTTCCGCGATCTGCGAAGCCTCCTGGTGCGCGAACTCGGCGGCGAACCGGGACCCGAGCTGTCCCGGCTGCATCGCCGGATCCTCAACCGGGACACCGCACTAGAGCTCACCACGCCCGTCGTGGAGCCGACGCGGCCGCGGACACCGATACCGCGCCAACTGCCCGCCCGGCCCGGCGGTTTCGTGGGTCGCGACACCGAGCTGGAGTTCCTGGACGCCGTCCTGGACGAGGACTGTCGGCTGGCGGTACTCGCCGGGGCGGGCGGAATGGGAAAGACCTGGCTAACCATGCACTGGGGACAGTCCCGGCTCGACCGCTTCCCCGATGGCCAGTTGTACGTGAATCTGCGCGGCTTCGACCCCTCCGAACAACCCATGGACCCGGAGCTCGCGATACGCGACCTCCTGGCCGCCATGGGAATCCACTCACGGTCCATGCCGACGGGGCTCGACGCCCAGTCCGGACTCTTCCGTAGTCTGTTGGCCGACAAACGAGCGCTCGTCGTCCTGGACAATGCCAGGGACACCAGACAGGTACTGCCGCTGCTGCCGGGCGGCACCCGGACAATGACCATCGTCACCAGTCGCTCCGACCTGACCGGACTGGTGACCGCTCACGGTGCCCGCCACCTGAACCTGCGACCGTTCAACGACCGCGACGCCTACGAGACCCTGACTCGGCGGGTGGGCCGGGCTCGCATCACCGCCGAACCCGAGGCCGCGGACGAGCTCCTCGCGCACTGCGCCGGGCTGCCCCTGGCGCTGGGGATCCTGGGGGTGCGCGCCGCGCTGTGGCCCGAACTGCCGTTGAAGACCCTGACCGCCGAACTGAGACGCGCCAGATTGGACACACTGGACACCGGTGAGCTGTCGGCCAGCGTGCGCGCGGTGCTGGCCGGTTCGATTGCGGTGCTGAGCCCTGAGGCGGCGAGGCTGTTGCTCCTGCTCGGCACCGCACCGGGAGACGACATAGCCTCGCACGCGGTCGCCAGCGTCGCCGCCGTCCCGGTGACGGTCGCCCTGAACCTGTTGCGGGAACTGGAATCCGCGCACCTCATCGAACAGCCGACGCCCGGGCGCTATCGGATGCACGACCTGACCAAGTTGTACGCCGTCGAACGTGCCATTGAGGACATTCCGCGCGTAGAGCGCGAGGATGGCCTGCGGCGCCTGATCGACCACTACCTGCACACCGCGTTCCTCGGCGAGCGCGTCCTCAGTCCATACCGGACCCCGATCGAGCTCGACGCGCCGCTGCCTGGTTCGGTTCGACCGGAACTGGACGACGATGACGACGCGCATCGCTGGTTCGACACCGAGTTGTCGAACCTGATCGCCGTCCAACAGCGCGCGGCCGAGAACCGCTGGGACGCGGTGACCTGGCGCCTCGCCTGGTCCATGGACACTTACCTGTACTCACGGGCGTTGGTGCACCTGTCGGTCGACTTCTGGCGCATCGCGGTGGACGGCGCAACCCATCTCTCCGATCCCGCGATCGAGATCCTGTGTCATCGCAGGCTCGCCGGTGGACTGGCCTTCGGGCAACCCGCTGAGGAGGCCACAAGGCATTACCTTCGAGCCCTCGAACTGTGCGAGACGATCGGTGATCGGGAACAGCAGGGCCACATTCACCGTGGACTGACCATCCTGCACATCAAATGGTCCGAGTTCGCCAAGGCGGTCGATCACGGCGAGCGGGCGTTGGCTCTGTACCGCGAGATCGGGCCCGTCAGGATCGAGGCGGCCGCGCTCAACAACCTGAGCTTCAGCCACCTCAAACTCGGTCACCATGAGCGCGCCCAGGAATACGCCGAATCGGCCCTGGACATCTCGCGGAGACGGAATGACACGAGTCTTCTCGGATACATTCACTCCACCCTCGGTGACATCGCGCAATCTCGTGGACGACACGAGACCGCCTTGGAGCAGTACCGGTTGTCGCTGCGGCATTTCGCGGCGACCGAGGAGCTCGATCGTGTCGGCGTCGTCGAATCGATCGGTGACGTGCTGCGCGACCTGGGAAGGATGGCCGAAGCCCGCGATCACTGGCTTCAGGCACTGGAGGTGCTCCGCGCCCAACAGCGGGACGAGCGCGCTGAAAGCCTCGAAACCAAGCTGTCGATCTGGGGAGACCCGACCCCGTCGCCGTGACCATCCCTCCTGGCAACGGAGGCGGAAGCGGTACGGCGCCGGTTTCGTCGACCCGTCGCCTCGGCCTACCCAGCTTGAATTCCATGATGGACCATGTGGACGGGTGCAGACAACGGTGGCGGCTCGGACCACGACGAAACCCCCGAGCCTCGACTCAGGGGCCTGTTTCGGTCAATTGTGATGCGCCGTCAGGACCGGCCTCTTGGCTCAGTGCTCCGGCATGCGACGAGAATCTTGTCGAACTTGTCGACAACTGCCGCGAACTGGTCCACCGTCCGTGGTGGTCGCTGAACTCCGAGCCCGAGTGGCCGGTGAGGGAGACCGTTGCGTGGTGCCATTGGCTTGGTGTCGAAAGCCTTCCATTGGCTCTTGCGTGTCGAAGTTGTCGGTTGCCTGGCTACGTGACTTGTCTGCCGAGATAGGCGGCCAGTCGATCGGCGGCGGTGGCGGTCGGTGGTGCCGGTTGTTCGGCGGCGAAGGCGCTGGGATCGCGGGGCTTGCCGACCATCCGGGTCTGGAGCTGCTGGAGTGCGGCTGAGGCCAGCTCGGGCTCCAGATCGGTTGACCGGCCGGTGGCGCGGGCGAGATCCCAGCCGTGCACCAGGAACTCATGGATTCGCATCTGGACGATTGTGGTGCCCGGGAGATCGCCGTACGGTGTCGACGTGATGCGTTCGAGCATTCCCGGGGCGGCGAATACCGTGCGGGTGGTCGCGACCGCGGCGGCGAATGCGGCGGCTGGATCGGCGCCGAGCCTGTCGACGGACCGGTCGGGCAGGGGCCGGCCGTTCAGCACGGCGTTGGTCCACAGTTGCCCGCGGACCAGGTGGTCGAGCAATTGGCGCACATTCCACCCGGTGCACGGTGTGGGCGCCTCGTACTGCCGGGATGTCAAGTCGCCCAGTAGCTCCTGCACTACCGTTGCCGCGCGGTCGTAATCGGTGAGGACGCTCATCCGACCATCGTCGCACCGGCATGCAACGCCGACGGGGCCAGAGATAGACGGGCTTGCCGGTCACCGGGTCCTTGCCGGCATGGACTCGGACCCGGAACTGGTCGGGGCCTCGTTCATCGATGGCGCCGCGTGCGCCCATTACGAACTGACGTGGCTCGGCCGTCTCATGTCCGAAGATCGGTTTCGAGGTTCCTTCAGAAGAAGAGAAAACCTCTGACCTGGCGTTTCCGCTGGTCAGAGGTTAAGTAACTCTGAAATGGTGATGGTGCGCCGTCAGGGACTCGAACCCCGAACCCGCTGGTTAAGAGCCAGCTGCTCTGCCAATTGAGCTAACGGCGCGTGTGGCTTTGTAGAGCCGGTCACGAGGAGAAACATTAGCATGGTGCGGGCGCTCCCCGAAAGCGGGTATTGGCGAGACGAAAACGGCACGTCAGCGCTGGGACGGTAGCCGAGCGGGACGGATCGGGCACACTCGTAGGAACCGCCGAACCGATACTGGGAGCTCTCATGCGCGACGCGTTTCACACCGATCTGGACACCCTGAGCGATGACTTGGTGGAGATGTCGCGATCGGTCGCCGCCGCGATCCGGTCCGCGAGCGAGTCGCTGCTGCGCAGCGACGAGGATCAGGCGAGGCGGGTCGTCGCCGCCGACACCGACATCAACGCGTTCCAGTACTCGATCGACGATCGCGTCGTCGAGTTGATGACACAACATCAGCCGATGGCGTCCGACCTGCGATTCATCCTCGGCAGCATGCGCGTCGCCATCGACCTGGAACGCATGGGCGACATGGCGAAGCACGTCGCGAAGATCGGCGCGCGCACCGGCTGCCGAATGCCGGGTGTCCGGGACGTGTTCGCCGGGATGGCCGACGTCGCGAACCGCATCGCCGACAAGACGACCGCGATCCTGCGCACCCGCGACCGGCTCGACGCCGCCCAACTCGATTTGGACGACGACGAGATGGACGCCCTCTTCGCGCGGCTCATGGCCCTGCTCGGCGACGGCTGGCGGCATGGAACGGAGACCGCCGTCGACGTCGCGATGCTCGGCCGGTCGTACGAGCGCTTCGCCGACCACGCCGTCCGCATCGCCCAGCAGATCGTCTACCAGGTCACCGGCGAAGTCCACCTCGACCGTCGTCCGTGACGGCCCGTTCGACGGAGGTGTCGGGCCGGTGGATCGCGACGTCCGTCCGGCTCGACCACATCGGACGCCTCTCGGCTCGGCGCCCCGCCCGTTCGAGCCCCGACGGCAGGCGAGCGTTCCCCGGCGATCCTCCTGTACGGAGAGTCCGTCGCCGTCATGCGTCGACGGGTCGGGGGTCTCCCCGCGTGGTGGCCCCACGGCCCTTCTAGCGGAACACCCCTGAAGATCGGCGTCTCAGGTCGTTGTCCGCCGGACGAACCTGTTCGAAGGTCTCGCACTGATCATCAAGTCGCGCTTCAAAGGAAGGCGGCCGAACCGTCCGATCAGCCGGACCGACGGGCACGGTGTCCGTCAGGTGAACAGATCGCCGGCGCCCATCGGGTGCCCGCGACACGGTGGCCTCCGGTTGAGCGGCCCCGGTCCGGTCGGCCCAGCGCCCGGCTGAAGAGGTCGTCGGCGAGACGGACCGCCAGCGCGGGAGCCACCCGAGAGGCGCCCACTTCCCATCCGCCCAGCTCACGCGCCGGACGGGACGACGTGGCTCCAGCACGGTGCGAGGGCGTCGGGGTGGCGCAACGACATCGACCTCCGACGATCCGACACGGCACGTTCCGTAACCGGCATCACCTCCACCGCAACGATCGTGACGGCGAACACGCGTGGTGTCCCAACCGCGTCGCGTCGTTCATCCATCGTTCACCTGAGTGTCTCTACCCGCACACCGCCGACGGTTTACATGGCCAGTGAGTCAAGAAGCCGTCCGGTTCAGTGCCGGAACGAAACGAAGTAGAGACGAGAAGTGACGATGAAACTGCGAGGCCGCGTTCTGCCTCTCATGGCCGCCAGCGCGATCGCCATCGGTGGGCTCGCGGCCTGCGGTGGCGGGGAAGACCCCACCGACAACTCCGAGTCGACGCTTGACCTGGAGGCCGAACTCACCGCCTCCGGCGCGAGTTTCCCCGACGCTTACTACCAGGTCGTCATCGAGAAGTTCGCCGACGTCGCCCCGGGCGTCGTCGTCAACTACGAGGCGACCGGCTCCGGCACGGGCAAGGAGCAGTTCTCCCAGAACCTGACCGACTTCGCCGGAACGGACAGCCTCGTCGGTGACGACGACGGCGTCAAGGCGGACTCCTTCTTCTACGTCCCGACGGTCGCCGCGCCGATCACCGTGTCGTACAACCTGCCCGACGTCGAAGCCCTCCAGCTGTCGGCCGACACGATCGCCGGCATCTTCCAGGCCGAGATCACGACCTGGGACGACCCGGCTATCGCGGAGGACAACCCGGACGCCGAACTGCCGTCGACCGCGATCACCGTCGCGCACCGCTCCGACGGTTCCGGCACCACCACGAACTTCACCACGTACCTCGACGACGCCTCCGAAGACTGGAAGCTCGGCGCCGGTGACACCGTCGAATGGCCCGCCTCGACCCAGGGCGGCGAGAAGAACACCGGTGTCGCGCAGATCATCCAGCAGACCGAAGGCGCGATCGGTTACGTCGACCTCGCCGACGCCAAGGCGTCCGACCTGGCATTCGCCTCCGTGAAGAACAGCGCGGGCAACTACATCGAGCCGTCGATCGAGGGCACCACCGCAGCTCTCGAAGGCGCCGAGATCAACGACGACCTGTCGTACAACCCGCTCAACGCGGACGGCGACGAGGCCTACCCGATCTCCGCTCCGACGTACCTGTTGGTCCGCGCGAGCTACGACGACGCCAACACCGCCAAGGCAGTGACCGCGTTCATCGAGTACCTGCTCACCGACGGCCAGGACCTCGCCGCCGAAGTGGACTTCGCTCCGCTGCCGGAGTCGCTGCGGGAGAAGGCCCTCGCGCAGCTCGACAAGGTCAAGAGCTGACCACCCGACGATCGCCGGAACGCCCCGGTGGGGACTCTCCCCACCGGGGCACCGGTCCAACCACGGAAGAGACAGTGACTACCCTCGATCGTTCCGACGACAAACCCGACCTGTCCGCGACCGGCGGCGGGGTGCGGGCCGATTCCGCTTTCCGTTGGCTCGTCTCCGGTTCCGGGCTGATCGTGCTCGTCATCCTCGGCCTCATCCTCATCACCACGACAGTCCAGGCGTGGCCGGCGCTGAGTCAGGCCGGAAGCGACCTGATCCTCGAAGACCGGTGGGCGCCCAACAACCCCGAAGGCGCCATCTTCGGCGGACTGTCCTTCGTGTACGGCACAGTGGTCACATCGGTGATCGCGCTCATCATCGCCGTACCCGTCTCGGTCGGAATCGCCCTGTTCCTGACGGAACTCGCCCCGCGCTGGCTTCGGACCCCCGCCGTCACCGTCATCGACCTGCTCGCCGCGATCCCGTCGGTCGTTTTCGGTCTGGTCGGCGTCCTCGTCATCGCACCGAGCATCGCCGGGTTCTACGGCTTCCTCCACGACGCGCTCGGCGGCATCCCGGTCATCGGTTCCCTGTTCGGAGAGCCCGGAAACGGCCGCGGCTTCATGACGGCCGGCATCATCCTCGCCGTCATGGTCATCCCGATCATCACCTCCATCGCCCGCGAGGTCTTCGACACCGTCCCGACGGCCGACAAGCAGGCCGCGTACGCCCTCGGCGCCACCCGCTGGGAGATGATCCGGGGCGCGGTCTTCCCGCACAGCTTCGGCGGGCTCGTCGGAGGCACCATGCTCGGCCTCGGCCGCGCCATGGGCGAGACGATCGCCGTGTCCCTGGTGATCGGCTCGGCCACCCAGGTGACCGCGAACCTGTTCGCGCCGGGCAACACCATGGCGTCGGTCATCGTCCAGCAGTGGGGCGAATCCTCCGGCGTTCACACCGCCGCCCTCATCGCCATCGGTGTGCTGCTGTTCGCGATGACCATCGTCGTCAACTACGCCGCGCGGGTCATCGTGCGCCGCGCCGAAATCCGAATGAAGGGAGCGGCGTAGCCATGACCGCCACCATCAGTTCGTCCCGCGTCGACACCGTGCCCGATCTGAGCCGCCGCAACCTGTCGTTGCGCCGCCGCGTCACCGACAAGATCGCCGCCTACGCCATCTGGGCCGCCCTGTTCGTCGCGATCGTTCCGCTCGGTCTCGTCGTCTACGAGGTCATCAGCAAGGGCTCGGGAGCGATCAGCCTCGACTTCCTCACCGCGGACATCCCCCGCAACTACCGCCGGGAGGGCCCCGGGATGGGGCCGGCGATCGTCGGCACCCTCCTGACGACGGGCCTCGCCGCGCTCATGGCGATCCCCCTCGGCGTCGCGGGAGCCATCTACCTCAACGAATATGGCCGCCAGTCGACGACCGCCCGGTTCATCCGCACGATGGCGGACGTCATGACCGGCGTCCCGTCGATCATGATGGGCCTGTTCATCTACGTCGTGTGGGTCCTCACCGTCGAGGAGAAGACCGCCTTCGGCGGCGCGCTCGCGCTCGCGTGTCTGATGCTCCCGATCGTGATCCGGTCGAGCGAGGAGATGCTGCGACTCGTTCCCGACGAGCTCCGTCAGGCCAGCGCCGCCCTGGGCGCCCGCAAGTGGCGCACGACGTTGACCGTCGTCATCCCGTCGGCGATCTCCGGCATCACCAGCGGCGCGCTGCTCGCCGTCGCTCGTGCGGCAGGCGAGACCGCGCCGATCGTCGTGACCGTCGGCATCGCCTTCACCACCAACACGAACGTCTTCGACGGAGGCAACACCTCCCTCGCGGCGCAGATCTTCCGCAACGCCAGCCAACCGTTCGCCGGTTCCATCGACCGTGCGTGGGGCGCGGCGTTGACGCTCGTCGCCATCGTCCTGCTGTTCACCATCGTCGCGCGCGTCATCGCCAGCCGATTCGCCATCAAGGAGCACTGACATGTCCTCAATCGATCGCACCTCCCCCACCGTCGCCGCCAAGACCGCGTCCGTCACTCCGGCCTCGGCCATGACGACGGTCGGAGCGAACGCCTCCGGCGCGTCCCCGGCGGCCGAGCCGGTCATGGCGCTCGACGACGTCAGCGTCTACTACGGCGACGTCGAGGCCGTCCGCAACGTGTCGATGCCGATCCGGCACAACCAGATCACCGCGATGATCGGCCCGTCCGGCTGCGGCAAGTCGACGGTGCTGCGATCGCTGAACCGGATGAACGACCTCATCGCCGGAGCCAGGGTCACGGGCACCATCACCTACCACGACCAGGACATCTACGCGCCCAACGTGGACCCGATCCAGGTGCGTCGGCACATCGGCATGGTGTTCCAGAAGGCGAACCCGTTCCCCAAGTCGATCTACGACAACGTCGCGTACGGGCCCCGGTTGAACGGCGTCAAGCGCGGACTCGACGACATCGTCGAAGAGGCACTGACCGGTGCGGCGCTGTGGGACGAGGTGAAGGACAAGCTCAAGACGTCAGGCCTGGCCCTGTCGGGTGGACAACAGCAGCGACTGTGCATCGCCCGCACGATCGCCGTCAAGCCCGAGGTGATCCTCATGGACGAGCCGTGTTCCGCGCTCGACCCGATCGCCACGAGCAAGATCGAAGAGCTCATGTACCAGCTGGCGGCGGACTACACGATCGTCATCGTCACCCACAACATGCAGCAGGCGGCGCGCGTCAGCCACTACACGTCGTTCTTCACGGCCGAGGTGGACGACGCGGGCGTGCGTCATGGTCGCCTCGTCGAGTTCGACGACACCAGCAAGATCTTCACGAACCCGTCCGAACAGCGCACCGAGGACTACATCACCGGCCGTTTCGGCTGAGCCGCGCGAGAACGCGCCCACCCGGCCCCACCGACCCGCGACCGATCCGCCGGCGCGGGCCGTCGGCGTGCTCACCCGACGTCGTGCCGCGGCTCGTCCGCCGGCCGTGAGACGAACCGGATCACGACCGATTCACTGGCGCGTTCGCGAACCGCCGTCACCGAGCACCCGACGACGGCACGACTGGGTGACGAGCCTTCACGCGATGAATACCACCGTGGAGCATTAGGTTCTGACATGCTCACGGAATGCAATTCATCATCAGGCTCATCGTCAGCGCCGTCGCGCTGTGGGTGACGACGCTGATCGTCTCCGGAATCGAGGTCACGGGCGGCTCGACACTGTCCGATGTACTCACGCTGCTGGTCGTGGCGTTGATCTTCGGCATCGTCAACGCATTCGTGAAACCAATCGTGCAGGTGTTCGGCTGCGCGTTCTACGTGTTGACGCTCGGGCTCTTCGCGCTCGTCGTCAACGCGCTGATGTTCTGGCTCACCGGATGGTTGGCGGACGTGTTCAACCTGCCGTTCGAGGTGACCGGCTTCTGGCCCGCGTTCTGGGGAGCGATCGTCATGGCCATCGTGTCGTGGCTGCTCGGCCTGCTCATCCCGGACGGCGTCGACGACTAAGGACATGTGCGGGAACTCTCTTTCGTCGTGCGACTCCAAGCGGACGTCTTCGCGAGGCGAGGCGGCAGACCGATGTTCGATGCCCAGTGCGGACCGGAACGCCGCGGGGCACCGACCGGAGTCGCGCGGCGGGAAACGGCATTCCCGCACACACTCTGACACCGTCACGCCGGATCATCCGACGACACAGTCCCTACACGAGAACGGGCGCCGCTCATCGACACTGATGAGCGGCGCCCGTTCGTTCGTCTGGCGCTCAGCCAGGCGAGACAACACCCGGTGCGGCGATACCACCGCGAGGCTGTTCGTACCGGTCGTCACCGCCGCGGGCCTTCGCCGACGCCGGGGTGGCGTGATACGCCTCCTCGTACATCGGACGCCCGTCACGATCGACCGGTGGCGGCCCCTGCGGACCGGCTACGAGACCGAGCCTCGTACGCGCCGTTCCGATATGCCGCAAGCCTTCCGTGGCAGTACGCCGAACGTACTGATACTCGTCGACGGTCGTGGCGGCCTCGAGCTGGCGAGCCGCCAGTTCGTGGCAGCCGGCCGCGTCCGTCAAAGCACTTGCGGCGGCCTCGTCGCCACCTGCCGTCAAAGTGGACAGTTGCCCGCCCAGCAGTTCATACCAGCGCCGCGCGTCCGATCGCGCCTCCGCGATCGTCTCCGCGCGCCGCCGCCGTCTCGCCCGGAAACCCATCACCGTGGCCGTGAGGACGACCAAACCGATGACCGATACCAGTGACCATGCTCCTACTACGATTGCCGATTCCATCCCAGGACCTCCGCCATCCAGCACACCCTTTTCGCCGGAGTTGCCCCCAATGGTGCCAGTTATTGCCGTTTTTGGCCATCGAATGCCGCCCCCGCGACCAGGAATAATCTATAATTCGCCCGTTGTAATTCGCCGCTTTCGAACAGTGAGGCGACGTGGCCGACAGCCGCTGCCAGAATAGCAATTGTCCCTTGAGGACATGCATTCAGGGTCATCAATCCATTAACGAATTACCTCATGCGACGGACACGCCCGACCCGAACGAATCACCGACCGCCACCCCGGTCGGCACCTCCGACTCGCCACAGTCTGCCGCACCCGACGGCTGCACACCATCATATGCGAACATGCGCATGCTAGCATCATTCCGTACCGACGAACACGACTCAGGAGCACCATGGGAGCCGGACACGACCACGGCGCGAGCAGCCTCGGCGAGCGCCACCGGGGCAGATTGTGGATCGCACTGATCCTCACGACCGGTTTCATGCTCGTCGAGGTCGCGGGCGGCTGGTACGCCAACTCGCTGGCGCTGTTCTCCGACGCGGGGCACATGGCGACCGACGCGCTCGGCATCGCCATGGCGCTGGCGGCGATCATCGCCGTGCGGCGAGCGGGAGCCAGGCCACGACAGACCTTCGGCCTCTACCGGCTCGAGGTCCTCGCCGCGCTGGCCAACACCGTCCTCCTATTCGGGGTCGCGATCTGGGTGCTCGTCGAGTCGATCAGCCGGTTCGACGAGCCGCCGGAGGTCAAGTCGACGCCGATGCTCATCATCGCCGTCATCGGCCTGCTCACCAACGTCGTCTCGCTGATGATCCTCCGGTCGGGAGCCAAGGAGAGCCTCAACGTCCGAGGCGCCTACTTCGAGGTGCTCGGGGACATGCTCGGGTCGCTCGCCGTCATCGTCGCGGCGATCCTCATCGCGACGACCGGTTGGTGGTACGCCGACCCGATCCTCGCCACCGCCGTCGGACTGTTCATCCTGCCGAGGGCCGCACGGCTCGGCCGGGACGCGCTGCGCATCCTCCTGCAGTCCGCGCCGGCGGGCATCGACATCCCCGACGTCGACGCGACCCTTCGAGAGATCCCCGGAGTGGTCGACGTCCACGACCTGCACATCTGGACCTTGACATCCGGAATGGACGTCGTGTCGGCGCATCTGTCGATCGACTCGGACGGTCGCCTCGCCTCCGTCCTGACCGACGCCAGAACGAAGCTGCACGATCAATACGGCATCGACCACGCGACGCTTCAGGTCGAGCCGACCGCAGCCAACACCTGCCATACGCCGTCCTGGTAACGGAAACCGGCAATATCCATATCGGATATATGGTGCGAATCGGCGGTCCCGCGAAGTTCCTCGGGCCCTGCCCCCGTTGCGTCCCATCGGATAAACCGGAGCCCGATTGACGACATGCGCGGCGCGTCTATTCACTGAATGGCGACTTCACCTGTGTCGCACACGATGTACGGCATTTTCTGTCAAACGCCCGACAGAGTGACAAACCAGCTCAGTTGAGGCGCAGAACGGATTACCGTGTGCGTAGCGCATTGGCAGATGCGCTCCAACCCGGTGTGGACCCGCAACACACCCTGAACAGCATAGGTGGGTATTTATGTTGAGCGAAGAATGGAAGAAGAGCTCGTACTCCGGACATGAGGGGGCATGCGTGGAAGCACGCCTGCAGGCGAGTGGAGTCGAGGTTCGCGACTCGAAGGACCTTCAGGGCCCGACATTGAGCGCGGCGTCCGACGAGTGGCTCGGCCTCATCGCCATCGCGGCGGCGGACCACCGCTAACGGTCATCACGTTTCCCAGGTCGATTCGCGACGCAGGTGAGGGCGTCAGGACTAGGCGGAGAGGCTCCCGCGCACCGGTGTTCCACGCTCACGGCGTGTCGGGACACGGTCCGCCGCTTCAAATCCCGGCCGATGCCGCCCACCGGACCGCTCTGCGGCTCGCCACGACGATGGCGGCGTCGCAACCGAATCACCGAGCAACGGAGCAACACCCGTGGGGCGGTCGACGGTCACGACAGGTTGTCGATCGCCCCGCGAATCATCGTCATCGTCTCCTCCGCGCTGAGCGCGGCCTTCTGGAGGTCCTCGAGAACTCTCCGGAATGGAGTGACGTTCTCCTCCTCGTACACGTCGGCGGTGTGGCCCTCGATGTACACGACATCGGGGTGTTTGTACTCCGGTTCGTCCGGGTCCCCGCTCGGGCCGAACTCCATGATCGTGAACGAACCGAGCATTCCCGGGTACACACCGGCGCCGAACGGGAGGATCTGAATCGTCGTGTTCTGCAACGCGGCGAGATTCAACAGGTGCTCCAACTGCTGACGCATGACGGTCGGGCCCCCGATGACCCGACGGATCGCCGCCTCGTCGAGGATGTTCCACAGTTGGAGTTGCTTGCCCTTGACCCGGTTCTGACGTTCCATGCGCAGCTCGATGCGACGTTCGGCCTGTTCACGGTTCCGAACCGACGCGAAGTCGAAGGTCGCCCGCGCGTAGTCCTTCGTCTGAAGTAGACCGTTGATGATCAGTCCGTCGTAGATGTGCAGGCGGGTCGTCTCCTCCTCCAGGCCGATGTACGTGGCGTACGGAGGCGAGATCGTGTCCGAGTACTTGGCCCACCAGCCGCGCTTGTTGCCGTCCCGGGCCAGGCTCGTCAGTTCCTTGATGAGGTCCTCGTCCTGGACGTTGTACAGCTTGGCGAACAACCCGACGTCGCGCGCCTTGACACCGACACGGCCGAGTTCCATCCGGTAGATCGTGGACGGTGTGACGCCGAAGGCCTCCGCGATCTCTTCCACGTTGGACCCGCTGGTCTTGCGGAGGTCGCGGAGCTGCGCTCCCAGTCGCCGACGACGAACGGTCGGACTCCCATTGGACACTGGTGTGCTCCCTATTGCATTGTCGACGCGGACTGGCGCGCCATCGTGCCGCTTTACCTTTGACTGTCCCATATCACGCCCCTCACCGCATACACCGCCTGCGAGCCGGGCAACCCACCGAAAAATCACCCGAAACGGTGGATCCCCTTGCAGCCTCAACATGCATGTGCAATTCTATACCACAGAGATTACCCCACGTGCCGGACCCAAGCCAGGAATCGACACAATGGATTAATCGCGCATCGAACGATTTGCAGGTGGGAACCCCGAAATGACCTGGGCGAACCCAGGTGTCAAACGAAAGGGTGGGGAAGTTGAGAAGTCCGTACTCATTGGATAAACCGCCGCCGAGCGAACCTCCGCCCGGCGTGCTGTGTCCGAGCCTGTGGCCGGTGCAGGTGCGCTGGTGGCGTCGGCACACACCGAAGGACAAGGCCCGCACGTGCGCCGTTTGCGGCCAGGGCTGGCCGTGTCACTCGTGGGCATGCTGGGACGGCCAGATCGGCGACGCCGTCGCCGCGGCCGAACAGCACCAGCTCGAGCGCCGCAAGCGACGCGCGGCCAAACTCTCCAACGGTGACGCGGCGATCCCCTCACCCCGCCCCGAGCACCCGACCGAATCCGCGTCCTCCCAGCGGATCTAGCAACGCATCACTGGACGGTGCTCGCGGACCCACGCGAGCACCGTTTTTCATGTCCGGCGTCATTTCCACCACAACCACTGCAGCACAACGATTCCGGTGTCCGAACGACGGTGTCGACGCATCGCGGCCTTTGACATTTTGACGGTGTCGCACACCGAAAGCGGCGCCGCGTCGTTGTTCTCTTATGAGGTACCCCATCCGGCGGCCACATCCAGGGGGTCAAGGCCACTTCGGACGGTGTATCGCAGGGGCCATGTAAACGACGACATCGGCGTCAGCCGACGGTGGGGGGTACCGTGCTGCACCCGGACGATGTGCTGGCGGGGCGATATCGACTGATCAGTCGGGTCGGTGGTGGTGGCATGGGCGATGTGTGGCGCGGGGAGGACGAGGTCCTCGGCCGCATCGTGGCCGTCAAGATCCTGCGCTCCAGCCTGAACGGCGACCCCGACTTCCGCGAACGCTTTCGCCGCGAGGCGCGGGCGTTGGCCGCCCTCGACGGTCCCGGCATCGCCGAGGTCTACGACTACGGCGAGATCCACGACAGCGGCAGGGATCTCGCGTTCCTCGTCATGCAGTACGTCGACGGCGACTCGCTCGCCCGGCGACTCGCCCTCGACGGGAGACTTTCGACGGCCGAGACGCTACGGGTCGTCGGGGCGGTGGCCGAGGCCCTCCACATCGCGCACCAGGCGGGCATCATCCATCGGGATGTCAAGCCCGGCAACATCATTCTCGCCGAGGACGGGCGCGTCATGCTCGTCGACTTCGGGATCTCACGCGTCGCGACGAACCTGACGATGACGCACACCGGTGTCGTGCTCGGCACCGTGACGTACATGTCGCCGGAACAGGCGACCGGGGACAAACTCGGCCCTCCATCCGATGTGTACTCATTGGGTGTGGTGGCGTACCAGTGCCTCGCGGGCACGCCGCCGTTCAAGATCAACACACCCCTCGGGGTGCTGTCGGCTCACATGAGCGACACCGCCACGCCGCTGCCCGCGGAGACGTCCGAAGCCATGCGGGCGCTGCTGGCGAAGGCGATGGCGAGCGACGCCGATCATCGGTACGCCTCGGCGGCCGACTTCGCCGCCGCCTGCCGTCAGACCGCGCTGAACCCGGGGGCCTCCCTGATCCTGAGTGGACGCCTGCGCCGGGCGACTCCCGCGTCGCGGGCGCCGATGGTCCCGGCCCAACGGGTGGACACCCCGACGCCGACGGGGCCACCGCAGATCCGAGCAGTCGCGTCCGCCCCTGGCGGAGTCTCACCACCGGAACCGCCGAACCGCATGGGCCCGCGGCGCCGTCGCCACGCGGCGGAACGACGCGGACCGCGCCTGAACTTCCTGGTGTTGGCGCTGCTCGGTTTCGCGATCGTCCTCATCGGCACATCGGTGACGATGATGGCGCCATGGCGGACGGGAGAACTGGCGGAGAAGTTCAACGACGACACGAGCACGCCCGTGTCCGGTTCGAGTGTCGCGGTGGGTCAATCGGCCGGTTTGGACGGCACCCTGCCGGCGCCGAGCGCCGGTGACGCCGAGTCGACGGCATCACCGAGTCCCAAGCCGTCATCCAGCGCTTCGACCGCGACGCCGTCACCGTCACCGTCCTTGGTGGCGGTGCCCGACGTGATCGGCATGTCCGAGGAGGCGGCGCGGCAACGCTTGGAGGAACGGGGGCTCGTACCCGAGGTCTCCTATGTCGGAGAGGGGCCGCAACCATGTCAGGTGACGGGCCAGGACCCTCAGTCGGGCGCCCAGGCTCCAGCGGGAAGCACGGTCACCGTGATCGTCCATAAGGGCGAGACCTGCGCGATGTGAGCGACGATCCGCGGCGCCATGTCATCGATCCGATCGCGACCCAAGCGATTCCCGACGGTGTGTCGGTCCGGGCGAGGGCGGCGCGACAACGTGCGCATCGTCCGGCGTCGAACGAAGGTGTCGCCCGCGCGTGAGACGCGGGCGACGAACCAGTTCTAGTCGACCCAACCCTTCGCCCGCTCGACGGCCTTGCGCCATTGGGAGTAGTCGTCGTCGCGCGATTTCCGGGGTTCCCAGCGGCGGTCCTCCGCCCAGAGGGAACGCAGTTCGTCGACGCCGTTCCACGTCCCGACGGCGAGCCCCGCGGCGTAGGCCGCTCCGAGCGCGGTCGTCTCGGCGATCGCGGGGCGGATGACGACGGTGTCGAGGATGTCGGCCTGCATCTGCATGAGCAGGTCGTTGGCGGTCATTCCGCCGTCGACGCGAAGTGCAGCGATGTCGAGGTTCGCGTCGGAGCGCATGGCCTCGACGACTTCGCGGGTCTGCCAGGCGGTCGCCTCCAGCACCGCGCGCGCGAGGTGTCCCTTGTTGACGAATCGGGTGAGTCCGGCGATGACTCCGCGCGCGTCGGCGCGCCAGTGTGGCGCGTACAGGCCGGAGAAGGCGGGAACGAAGTAGCAGCCGCCGTTGTCGTCTACGGTGCCCGCGAGTGTCTCTATCTCGGCGGCGTCCTTGATGAGTCCGAGGTTGTCCCGCAGCCATTGGACGAGCGCTCCGGTGATGGCGATGGAGCCTTCGAGCGCGTACACGGGCGCGGCGTCGCCGAGTTGGTAGCCGACGGTGGTGATGAGCCCTGCTTCGGAGGCGACGATGTCGGTTCCCGTGTTGAGGAGCAGGAAGCTGCCGGTTCCGTAGGTGTTCTTGACGTCGCCGGGGTCGAAGCAGCCCTGTCCGAACAGTGCGGCGTGCTGGTCGCCGAGCGCGCCTGCGACGGTGAGGCCGGCGAACTCGCCGCGGGCGGTGCCGTAGACGTCGGAGGACGGCCGGATGGTCGGCAGCATCGCGGTGGGGACGCCGATCGCGGCGCACAGTTCCTCGTCCCAGTCGAGGGTGCGCAGGTTCATGAGCATGGTGCGCGACGCGTTGGTGACGTCGGTGAGGTGCTCGCCGGTGAGCCGGTAGATGAGCCAGGAATCGATGGTGCCGAAGCAGATCTCACCGTTCTCGGCGCGGCGGGCGAGTTCGGGGTCGGCGTCGAGCAGCCAGCGGATCTTCGGCCCGGAGAAGTATGTGGACAGTGGGAGGCCGCAGCGGTCGCGGAAGCGGTCCTGGCCGCCGTCGGCGGTGAGGCGGGCGACGATCGCGTCGCTGCGGGTGTCCTGCCAGACGACGGCCGGGGCGACCGGTTCGCCGGTGCGGCGGTCCCACAGGACGACGGTCTCGCGCTGGTTGGTGATGCCGAGCGCGTCGAGGTCGGTCGGTTCGAGGTCGGCGGCGGCGAGGGCCTTGCGCATGACGTCGGTGACGCTGGTCCAGATCTCGCTCGGGTCGTGCTCGACCCAGCCGGGGCGCGGGAAGTGTTGCGGGAACTCCTGTTGCGCCGCGGCGACGAGCGCGCCGGTGTCCGTGTCGAAGATGAGGCACCGGGATGATGTGGTGCCTTGGTCGACTGCCGCGATGTGTCCCGTCACGGTGGCTCCTTTGCTATCGGGCGGTTCGTGCCAGTCTGACAGTCCTCTCGTTCTTCAGAAGGAGAGGTAACGGTCCCCTGGGCCGAGGGGCGTGCCTGCAACGCCCCATATTCTGACGCCATGGACGCAGCGATCAGAGTGACGGATTTGGCTAAACGGTACGGGGACCTTCGTGCCGTCGACGGGGTGTCGTTCGAGGTGAAGCGGGGTGAGTTCTTCGGAATCCTCGGTCCGAACGGAGCGGGGAAGACCACCACATTGGAGATTGTGGAGGGTCTGCGGAAGCCCGACTCCGGCACGGTCTCGCTGCTCGGCGAGGCTCCGTGGCCGCGCAACAAGAAGCTGGGGCAGCGGATCGGTGTGCAGCTTCAGGCGTCGGCGTTCTTCGATCGGTTGACGGCGAGGGAACAGGCGCGGACTTTCGCGGACCTGTACGGCGTTCCCCGCGCGCACGCCGACGAGATGTTGGAGACGGTGGGGTTGACCGAGAAGGCCAACACGCCGATGGAGAAGCTGTCCGGGGGCCAGGCGCAGCGGTTGTCGATCGCGTGCGCGTTGATCCATGAGCCGGAGCTCGTGTTCCTGGACGAACCGACGGCGGCTCTCGACCCGCAGGCGCGTCGCAATCTGTGGGATCTGCTGAGAAAGGTCAACGCAGACGGGCGGACCGTCGTCTTGACGACGCATTACATGGACGAGGCCGAGTCGCTGTGCGATCGTGTGGCCATCATGGACAAAGGCAAGATCTTGAAGATCGACACCCCTGCCGCGCTCGTGAAGGGCTTGGCGGCGGCCACGCGCATCTCCATCTCGAGCGGTTTCCTGTCGACCGATGAGGTTCGGGAGGTCGCGGGGGACGTGGCGCAGACAGACGACGACGGAGTGGAGTTGACGTTCACGACGCATGACCCGGCGACCATCCTGACGACACTCGCGGCTCGGTCGGCGCTGGACGGCCTGCGCGTCAGCGGCGCGACGCTCGAAGACGTGTTCCTCGACCTGACCGGACGGGAGTACCGGGCGTAATGAAAAGCTTCATCAGCCTCTCCAAGGCCCTCATGCTGGGCTTCCTTCGAGACAAGGTCTCGATCTTCTTCACGATCGTGTTCCCCCTGATGTTCCTCGTCATCTTCGGCGCCCTGTTCCAGGACTCGGGCACGTCGCAGAGCACGGTGATCACCGTCGGCGACGTCGAGGTGATGGACCAGTTGAAGGAGAACGCCCCGGAGATCTACGAGGACCTGTTCGACGTCACCGAGTCCGACGACCTGGACGCCGCCATCGCCTCCATCAAGGACGGCGAAGTGGACGCGGCCATCACGCAGGACGGCAACGAGCTGCTGGTCTACTACTCGGCCGCCGATCAGACGAGGGCCAGCATGATCGTGTCGGCGTTCGAGGGCATCGTCAACCAGTCGAACATCCAACGCCTGACGGTCGCGGCCCCGGACGTGCCGATCACGACGACGGAGGCCAAGCAGGTCGAGGACGAGTCCCTGTCGACGATCCAGTATCTGATGCCGGGTCTGCTCGGTTGGGCCGTGTCCATCTCCGGCGTGTTCGGCGCGGCGGCGACGCTCGTCGACTGGCGCAAGAACAAGATCCTGCGGCGACTGCGGTTGTCCCCGACGCCGATCCCGTCGGTGATCGGCGCCCGTGTCGGCGTCAGCATCGCGACGTCGATCATCCAGTTGGCGATCTTCATCGCGGTCGCGTCACTGCCGTTCTTCGGGTTGCAGCTGTCGGGCTTCTGGTGGATGGCGATCCCGGTGCTCCTGGTCGGGACGCTCGCGTTCCTCGCTGTGGGGATGGTGGTCGGCGCGATAGCCAAGACGGCCGAGGGGGCCAGTGGTCTGGGCAACCTGATCGTCATGCCGATGGCGTTCGTGTCGGGCTCGTTCTTCCCGCTCGAGATGGCCCCGGGCTGGATGCAGACGCTGTCGTGGTTCTCCCCGTTGAGGTACATCAACGAGGCGCTGCTCGACGTGATGGTGCGGGGCGAAGGACCGGCGTCGGTCCTGCCCGAGCTCGGCATCCTCGCGGCGTTCACGCTGGTGGTCAGCGTGATCGCGTGGAAACTGTTCAAATGGGACGATCTGTAGGAGCGTCGGCCTTACGGGTGCCCGGTGGTTCTGCCGCCGGGCACCTTCGTCCGTTATGGACTAATCTTCGGTGCGCGCGGCGACGACCGCGTCGTAGACGACCCGCTTGGGAACGTCGAAGAGCTCGGCCGCGCGCCGCATCGCGGCCTTGTTGTCCATGCCGGTCTCCATGAGGCGTTCCACCTCGGCCGCCATCGCCTCAGGGGTCGCCTCGGGAGCGACCGCCGGTGGCGCGCCAGCGACGACGAACGTGATCTCCCCGCGTGGTGCGTCCTGGGCGATCCCGGCCGACAACTCCCCCAGTCCGCCGCGCCGAACCTCCTCGTAGGTCTTCGTCAGCTCACGGCAGAGCGCGGCCTGCCGGTCCGCACCGAACACCTCCGCCATCGCCGTCACCGTCGCCGCGATCCGGTGCGGCGCTTCGAAGAAGACGAGAGTCCGCGGTTCGTCGGCGAGTTCGGAGAGTCGAGCCCGGCGCTCACCCGCCTTCCTCGGCAGAAAACCCTCGAAACAGAACCGGTCGCACGGCAGACCCGAGAGGGCGAGCGCCGTCGTCACCGCGCTCGGTCCGGGCACGGCCGTCACCGGCACGCCCGTGTCGATGGCCGCCCGCACCAGGCGATAACCGGGGTCGGACACGCTCGGCATTCCGCCGTCGGTGATCAGTGCGACGGACGCTCCCGCCGTCAGCTCGTCGAGGAGCGCCGGTGTGCGCCGCTGCTCGTTACCCTCGAAATAGGACACTATTCGGTCCGGCAGTTCGACACCGAGCTCGTCGGCGAGGCGGCGCAGGCGTCGGGTGTCCTCGGCCGCGATGACGTCGGCGCTCGCGAGCGCGGCGGCCAGCCGTGGCGAGGCGTCGTCCCGATTGCCCAGGGGCGCGCCGAGGAGAGTGAGTCGTCCCGTGTTCGTGTCGTGTGCCATCGTCCAGCATTATCCCGCTCCCACCGTGGCGAGAGCGGCCGCGGGTTCCGCCGACGAACCGCGAACGCCACACGGCGCGAATGCCAATGGTGCATGTGGATGACTCTATGGACGGTGGAGCCCTGGTCGACGAACGAGCGACCAGGGCGAAGGGCGGCGTCGGTCGAGTGATACCCCGATATGGACGAACAACGCGGGAGGGCGGCCCTCCAGAATAACAGCCTGGGGGACAGTAAGACCAGCTCGCGTCAACAATCCGACACTCGCTTGGGGCAGGGGTCTCCACCTGGTCATACTGGGGANNCGCGACGGTGCCCCACCGTCGCGAGCGCCTTACTGTCCATCTCGATCATGGAGCCCGCGATGCGTTCTATGTCCACTTCGGTCAAAGTCATCATCGCCGCCGTCGGAGCGTTCCTCGCGTACACGGCGCTGCGCGCGCTGGTCAGCTGGGTCGCGACCTACTGGGTCACCATCGTCACCGTTACCGGCCTGGCGCTCGTGTTGGCCGTCGGTGTGTTCCTGTTCCGGCGCCACCAGACGGCCGCCCTCCGCGCCGAGTACGCGGAACTCGAGCGGCACCTCGCCGCCATCGACGGCATGGACGTCCCCGAGTTCGAGGAGTGGATCAGCCAACTGTTGCGGCGCGACGGTTTTCGCAAGATCCGCTTCGTCGGCCGCGTGGCCGATCTCGGCGGCGACTTCATCGCGACCACGCCCGACGACCGCCGCGTCATGATCCGCGCCAAGTCCGACGACGGCACCCTGAGCAAGCGGGGCGCCCGGCACATCCAGGCGCTCGGCGCGCACGCGCACGCGCGATTCAAGGCGGACGCCGCGATGCTCGTGACGAACGCCGACCTGCACCGGGTCAAGACCGCCGCCCGGCATGACGCGCTGGCGGCGCAACTGGGCGTCGTGCTCGTCGACCGCCGCGAGCTCGCGTTGTGGTCGACCGATCAGAAGCCTCCGGCAGAGTTGACCGCCACTCCCGCCGAGGTGGGATAACGCTTTCCCCGGCCGGGGTCGCTACGCTTCGCCGATGAGTGATCTTCGAATCGGTGTCGTAGGCCTTGGCCTGCGGAAATCCCTCGCGGTGGAAGCACATCGGCCCGGGCGCGGCTCGATCGTGACGGCCGTGTGCGATCTCGACCCAGGCGTGTTCGCTTGGGCGGCCGAACGGTTCGGGACGTCGGTGGCGACGTTCACCGACGTCGGCGAACTGCTCGCGTCCGACATCGACGCGGTGCTGATCCTGACGCCCGACCACACCCACCTGGAGTTGGGGCTGGCCGCCCTGTCCGCGGGGGTGCCCACGTTCATGGAGAAGCCGCTCGCTATCTCCACATCGGACTCGGACGCCCTGCTGGACGCCGCCAGAGAGCATCGCGCACGGTTGTACGTCGGCCACAACATGCGGCACATGCCGGTGATCCGAACGATGCGCGAACTCATCGCCGACGGCGCGATCGGAGAGATCGAAGCCGTGTGGTGTCGACACTTCGTCGGCCACGGCGGCGACTTCTACTACAAGGACTGGCACGCCGATCGCCGCAACACCATGGGTCTGCTCCTGCAGAAGGGCGCGCACGACATCGACGTCATCCACTGGCTGGCCGGCGGGGCGTCGCGGCAGATCACCGCGATGGGCAAACTGAGCGTCTACAACAGAGTGACCGATCGGCAGAACGCCGAGGGCGAACGGCTCGACAACTGGTACGACCCCCAGCACAACTGGCCGCCGCTGGAGCAGACCGGGCTGCACCCGGTCGTCGACGTCGAGGACCTGTCGATGATGTTGATGCGACTCGACAACGGCGTCCAGGCCAGCTACCAGCAATGCCACTACACGCCGGACTACTGGCGCAATTACACCGTCATCGGGACGGCTGGCCGGATCGAGAACTTCGGCGACACCGGGGGCGACGCGGCCGTGAAGGTGTGGAACTCGGGGCGGCGCGGCTACGACGCGACGGCCGACCTCACCGTCGAGATCCCGCCCGCGACGGGTGGGCACGGTGGCGCCGACAGCGCGCTCATCGACGAGTTCGTCCGGTTCGTCCGCGACGGTGGCCGCACCGACACCTCCCCCGTCGCGGCACGGGAGGCCGTCGCGGCGGGCGTGGCCGCGACCGAGTCGCTGCGCGCGGACGGCGCCCCGCGCTCCGTGGCTCCGGTCGATCCGCAGTTGGCGGCGTATTTCGAGGACGGCCAACCCGGCAGCCGGTGACAGGCTCCGACAACGGAGGCAATAGCCTCAAGCTACGACGCCGCCGACGCGGCGGGACGACTCCCACCGTCCTGGCCGCGTCAACCGACACGGCACCAGCCCCCGCCGTACAGGTGGCACGAACCGGGGATTTATGCGCGCCACGGGGCCCATAGATTCATAAATGTAAAGAAGACGACCGGCCGGGCCGGTCACCATGAGAAAGGCGAACGCTGTGAGCGATTTCGACGACCCGACCGACACCACGTACGACGACGACACGACGTACGACCTGAATGGTGATGGCATCGACGACGCGACGATGTCGGCCGGTGACGACACCCTCGTCGACACCGACCACGACGGAAACGCCGACGCGATCGTCACCGACACCGACGGCGACGGCGTGGCCGAGATCTACGCCGACTCCGACGGCGACGGCGTCCTTGACTCCGAACTCACCGACACCGACGGCGACGGATACATCGACCTCATCGAAAGCGACCTGGACGGCGACGGGGACGTCGACCAGGTCCTCGAAGACACCAACGCCGACGGAATCGTCGACGCGGTCGCCACCGACGTCGACGGAGACGGCGAATTCGACACCTTCGCCGCCGACACCAACGCCGACGGACTCGTCGACACCCTCGTCACCGACGCCGACGAAGACGGCAACCCCGACTCGATCCTCACCGACACCGACGGCGACGGCGTCTTCGAGACCATCGAGTACGGCGACGACGCCGTCGGCAACACCCCCGGCCTCGGCACGGACCTGTCTGGTGGCAACCCCTACGCGACCCAGTAACGACTGCGGCCGGCTTCCTGCCATGGCCGGCCACGATCGAACGATGGCGCCCGCCTTCCGCGGGCGCCATCATCGTGTGCGGGCATCACAGTCGGTCACGCAGCTCCGCGAGCCGATCTAGATCCATATGGACGATCGCACGCTCCTCGGAGTTCAACCGGATCGCGTCCGCCTCGCCGAGAAGGCTTCTCGCCGTCGCGTCGTCCTCGAGGCGGAACGCGACGTCGGCCCGCAACGCGAGCAGGCGCAGGAGGTCCGCCGGGCGAGCTCGTCGCTCGATCGCAGCGCCCGGTCGAGAACGGCCGCGGCCGACGTCGGATCGTCCCGGGAGTCGGCGAAGAGCTCGGCGTGATGCAGCGCTCGCGCGACAATGCCGTTGGGGCGCGGCGATGCCCCACAACCTCCGAGACGCGTTGACCGACACGGACGCAGTTGCCTCCCGGATCCGACATGAGGAACTGCCGCGTCCCGTGCGACGTCGTCTTCAATGGACCGATTCGTGGCAGTCCCCGCAACGGAATCCGGCCGTACGCGGCTCGCAGCGCCGCCCGAAACTCGGTGTGCAGTCCGTCGACGTCGGTCGTCTGGACGTAACAGGTGCTGTACGAGCTCTTCGGGTCGTAACCCTTCATGCCGAAGAAGTGCAGGTGGATGCCGCCTCGTTCCACCACTCCATACGGATTCGGGCTGCGCTGTTGGAAGGTGACGGTGAATCCGAGCGCCGTATAGAAGTCCAATACGGACGCGAGGTCGCGGCACGGCAGGATCGGGATCGTGTTCTCGACCATGCGGGGCGAGCGCACTCAAGTTCTAGCGGTCAATCGGTCGGATGCCGACGTTCGGTCGGGGCAGCCCTGGCAGTGGGCCGCGTCGTCACGCAGGCGGGCGTGACCGAGGATGCCCCCCGGTTCGTCGAGCACGACGCCGGGGAACACGAAGTCTCGTGTGGTCTCGTGGAAGCCGTACGCGTCGTGCAGCGCGATCGAGGCGGAGTTGTGCTGGTTGACCAGATACCAGGCGTCGGCACTGTGGCGAGCGATGAACCGCATTCGCTCGGCGGTCAGCCGAGCCCCCACCCCGCGACGACGGTGTTGCGACGCGACGATGAGTCCCCCCAGGTAGTAGCCCATCGGGGAGACGTTCGCGGGCGCGCCGGAAGGGACGAAGATCCAGGTCGTGCGCCCGTATCCGAGGACCTCGTCGTCCATGTTGACGGCGATGTGGACGGCGTTGCGGGGTCGGCCGACGTGCCGTTGCAAGTTGACCAGCGACGTTCGGTGGTCCTCGTCGTTGTACTCGGCCGCCAGCTTGGCGCACGCGACCAGTTCGGACAGTTCCGTCGCGACCCGAACGGCCATCGCCGCACGGGGTGGGCGGGAGGCGGGCGCGGGATCGTAGGGGACGTACCGCATAGCGCCTCACAATAGGAGATCCGATATCGTCGCGGCACGACGGCATTGACGGTGACGGCGAAGGGAACCGCCATGGGGGTACGCAAACTGTTCCAGGCGGCCGTGACGGCGCATCGAGAGGCGTTGCGGCGCCTCGAACGCGCCCGCGTCCTCGGCGACGGGCCCGGTCACGGCGTCATCGACCGGCATCGGGCGCTCATCAGCCAACTCGCACAGGCGGGCACGGTGGTGACCCCCGGCTGGTTAGGACAGGCGCTCTCACGCGCTGTCGATGAAACCCCGCTCGGCGAAGCCGACACGGGGGCCGCGGTGGCGGTTCGCATCGGGGAATGCGTCGCCGCCCAGGATCTCTCGTTCCCGGTCGTGGTCAATCTGCTGGGAACCGGCCATCTGGCCGTGGATCGCGGCGCCGATCATCCCGCGGTCCAAGGTTTGATCGCCGACGTGCTGATCCGGCTGCTCGCCGCGCGGCCGTCCCAAACGCTCGGCGTCTGGTCGATCGTCACCGACGGGAGCGCGGCCCTGTCCTCCTTGGCGCCGCTCGTCGACGCCGGGATCCTGGGACCGACCGCACGCGCGTCGGCCGAGGTCGGCGACGTTCTCGATGAGGCCGAATCACATGTGGCGCAAGCGGAACGGTCCGGTCGACGCGCCGCGGACCTTCCCGAGCGCGTGCTCATCGGCGCCTTCGGGAAGACGGATGAGGCGGTGCGGTACCGGATCGCGCGGCTGGCGCCGCGTGCCGCCGCCGCGAGACTGCACCTGGTTCTGGCGGGATGGCGGGACCATGGCCCGGCTTCGCCACTGCCGCAGACGACCTACGTCACGGTCGGCCGCACCACCCGCGTCGCGGGTGTCCCACTACCGGTGACGCTGGACGCCCCCACCGATCCGGCGGTGATCTCCCGCGTTTGCGAACGACTGATCGCGGACGCAGCCCAATGGACTATCCCTTAAGGATGTGACGATGGGGATCGCTGATTACGAGCGCCTGCTGGCGAGGCTGGACGAGGCCATATCCGGCCCCGACGCGACCTCTCGTCAAGACGAGCACGCGATCGCCGTCGCCGAGATGGAGGCGAGGTTGTTGCAGCAACAGGCGGACCTCATGCACGCGGCGAGCCGGCTGAAGTTGCCCGCGCCGCGACTCGGAGCCGACGCGACCGACGAATCGGAGCCCGCCGACCCGGCCGACGAACTGCGCGCGGCTGGAGTCGCCGCCGACGACGCCGACAACGCCCTCGTGCGCGCCGACCACCGCGCACGCAGACCGGCGCTGCTCCCGGATTCCCGACCGCGCGTTCGAAACGGCGCCGTCTACGCGCTGTGCGCGGTGGCCGCCGCCCTGCCGCAGGGGATCGTCCTGACGCGGATGGGGATGCCGACCGCCACCGCGCCCGTCTTCGTCCTGATTCCCGTCCTGGCCTTCCTGTCGGGACTGATCCTCGTCGGCCCGGCGGGCACCGCGCGCCTGCGGCCGTCCCGGTCGGGGCGTCGTCTCCCGCTACGGAGGGACGCGAAGCTCGGAGCGGTGATCTGCGGAGTGATCGGGCTCGCGTGCGGAGCGGCCTGGCTGAGCCTGCTCTGACGGCTCGGCGGTCGGCGCGCTCACGCGATGGCGTCCGGGCCTCCGGTTGCATAGACTGGCGCAACCCATTCGTCCCCGGAAGGAAGTCCAGCGATGCGTCCGCCAGAATCGCGCGCCAACCGCGCTGCGCGGCGCCATTCGGGCCGGGTACGCAACACCGCTCCGATCACGCCACCCCCGGGTTGGCCGGACGGGCAGACCCTCATCAACGCGCTCGACGCCAACGCCGTGGCGACGGCGCTACTCGCGGAGACGAAACCGGAGACCGTCCGAACGCTGTTGACCCGCATGGAGGGCCAAGCCCGACGGCAGGTGCTGAACGCGCACAACATCCCGTCGGCGAAGGTGAGCCTGCGGGCGGCCGACCAGGTGCTGGCGCTGATGAGCGCCGACAAGAAGCCCGCCGAGAGCGCGCTCCTACGCGCGCTGTGCCGTCCGGCGGCCGAGCTCTTCGACGAAACGATCGTCCACAAGGCTCAGCTGACGGCGTTGCGCCTGACGCAGGCCGACCTGGCCATGCAGCTGATCACGCACAGCGCGGGTGTCTACCGGGGGTTGTACGCCTGGTATCGCTGGGGTGACGAGGAGTACGAGGAGCTCGCCCTCATCGCCTGCGTCGGCGCCCAGTACACGCACGCGCCGCTGGCCGCGTCGTACCTGGCCGCGATCCGGCCGGACGTCGCCGAACGGTACGCCGCGCTACGCGAGAGGTTCCCGGCACTGCCGGAGATCGCGATCGGGCGACTCACTTCCACCAACGCGGTCGCCCGCTACGCGGCGGCCAGGGCGGATCGCAAACTCCCCGTGACGGCAGTGGAGGTGCGCGGCCTGCTCGCGGAGGATTCGAAAGTCCGCCTCGCCGAGCTCAACCACACTCGCCGGGATCGCGAGCGTGTCAGCATTCGACGCGACCCGCCGACGACGGAGCCGACGACGGTCGAGCGCACCGCCCCGATCCGACCAGTTGTCTTCGGGAAGGCCGGTGAACGACGCGCCGGGGCATCGACGAACGGGGAGGCGTGGTCGTCCACGGCTCGAACGGCTCCCGCCTCACCCGACGTCGCCACCTGGGCGGCCGCCATCGCCGTGACCCGACAGCTCAACGAGAACCTGGTCGCCGGCATCGCCCCCGGCCCCGAGGAACTCCGCGAGCTCGGCATTCTGACCCAACAGATGCGGGTCATGAGCGAGCTGCTGTCGATCGTGGTGAACCGGCCCGTCGCGGCCACCCGCGCCGACATCGATCAGGCTCTGACGCTGGCCCTGGCGGACCCGACGCTGACGAAACGTCTCGGGGGCGTCCCGGTGACGTGCGGCGACGCCGCGGACCGCCTCGCCGAGCTCCGCCGCGAATCGCGGACGCGACCGGCGTCGACGGTGACACCCCGGCTCGCGTCGGCCGGACCGACGGCGCCGTCGGTCCCGTCTCAGCGCGAGGCGACGACCGCCGAACTCGATCTGTCTGATTTGGACGCGATGCTGCGCGGCGAGACGGGAGCGCAGATCACCGCGATCGCCGGCCCCCGCCAGCGTCCGCAACGGTCGGCGACGTCCGAACCGCACCCGGTGGGTGATTCCGAGACCGAGGCGGATCCGCAACCGACGCACGCCCCCGAGCCGAGAGTGGAGGACGGCCTGTCGTCGCGGGAACGCTCGATGCTCGCCGCAGCCCGCTACGCCCGCGTCGCCGACGGGACACTGGCCCGGGCGTTCGCGGACCTGACGGCGGAATCGGACGAGCGGTCGCTGCCCGTCGTATGCGCCGCGCTGCCGATGGCGCTCCTCGACCCGACCAACGGCGCTTCATCCATTTTGGATCTCGATCACGATCGACTTCCCGGTCAGGCCCTGCGCCGGTTCTCCGGGCTGCTCCAGGAATGGGCCCAGCACAACACGTCCATGTACGACGGCGGCCTGCGCCAGATCGACGCCCACCGCCGTCGGCTCGACGACGTCGTCCTGCACGCGGGCGACATCCTCGACGCGGCCCCGACCCGCACCTTCAAGTACGACAAGGCGACGAAGGTCTACCGGCACTGGCTCGGGCCGGAGGGTCGCCTGTACCCCTTGCTGCGTTCCGTCGCCGAACACGGTGACACCGAACGGGTGCGGCTCCTCGCGGAGGAGTGTCGACGGGTCGGCGCCGGTCGCGCCGTCGACGACACCGCCACCGATCAACTCGGTTCGCGGACGAAGATCGTCGCGAAGGCACGGCAGAGTCTCGTCGACTTCTTCGACGAGGTGCTCGATCTCGCCGACGACTACCTGGACGCGACGGACACGGTGGAGCAGACGGCGCGTGGCGACCGGACGAGCGCCTGGCTGCACGGTCAGCTGGCGGCGGTTCGCGAGTTCGCGCTCGCGGAGGCGGAGCACCTGAGGTCGGAGGCCGACCGGCTCGCGCACCCGGCGATGACGACGGCCGTGCTCAGGGCGGTCGACATGGCGGTGCTCGCGGAGGCGGACACCGGCCCCGAACCGACGCTCGAGGTGGCCCTCCGCCGGAACAAGTTGCACGCCAAGGCATCGCGATGAACGCGACGAGCGACGACGAGTCGGAACCGGGCCTTCCCGCCGACATCGAGACGGTCCTGCGATACGCGGCGGACGTCGCGGCCCGTCGGCTCGATCACGACGTCGACACGGACCATCTCGTGTCCACGACCGAGGGCATGCGCAGCCTGTTGCCCCTGCTGTCCGGTTCGACGGGGCTGCGGGCGCTGCTGCGCCGCCGTATCGGCGACGTCCTCACCGACGCGACCGCGCGCGCCCTGATAGGTGACGCCCCGGAGGCCTCCGCCGCGGCGGTGGCGGACGTCGGACGGCAGCTCGACCAGCTCCGCAAACACCAGCGGCGCCAGCATCGCGCGCGCCGCCGCGCCAACCGACCCGACGCGGACCAGAAGCGCACCAACCGGTACGAGCAACGCATCGCGGAGTTGCGCGCCATTCGGGACCGGCACGAACAGCAGTTGACGACGCTGCGCACCGAGAACACTGAGCTGAAGGCGACGATCGAGAACCTCGACGCGGAGCTGGCGCAGTTGCGGCGGCACCTGGACGTCGCGTACGCGCGGCTCGAACGCGTCCAGAACGAGCGCGATCAGGCGGTTCATCCCGCCCCGGCGACGACCCCCGCCCCCGCGTTGTCCCGGGATCTCACGCCGACGGTCGAGGTGCTCGGCGGTGGTACCGAGATCGGGGGGTCGTGCGTGCTCGTCAGCGCGGGCGGCACTCGAATCGTCGTGGACGCCGGCACCCGTCCCTCCGGTGTGGATGAAGCCTCACTCGCGCCGTCCGACATCGACCGTCTGCACAACGGCCCCGCGCCGGACGCGATCATCGTGACGCACGCCCACAACGACCACGCCGGTTGGGTTCCGGCGCTCATCGCCCGGTTCGGGCGGATCCCGATCATCGCGTCCCCGCCGACCTGCGATCTACTGGGGACGATGTGGGCGGACTCGGCGAAGGTCCTCGCCCGCCGCGCCGACGCCGACGAGTCGTGGGCGGGAGGACCCTTGCCGCCGTACCGGCACTCCGACGTCGGGGCGGCCGTCAACGCGCTCGCGGATCAGCCGCTACGACGTCGACGACGGGTCGGCGCGATGGAGATCGAACTGTTCCCGGCCGGCCACATCGTCGGCGCGACCGGCGTCATCATCACGGCCGGTCCGCATCGGATCGTCATCTCCGGTGACGTGTCGCTGTCCGGGCAGCACAGCGTGGGAGGTTTCGAACTGCCGCCGTCCGGGGTCGGAGCCGAACTGATGCTGCTCGAATCGACGTACGCGGGTTCGGGCAAACAACCACCTCGATCCACCATAGTGGATCAATTGGTCGCCGACGCCGACCGGATTCTCGGCCGGGGCGGCCGCATCCTGATACCCGCGTTCGCGCTCGGCAGGGCCCAGGAACTCGCGCTCATCTGCAAGCAGTACCTGCCCGAGGCGGAGGTCCTCGTCGACGGGCTCGCTCGCGACCTGAGCCACGCGTATCAACGTCACCCCGGTCCGGACGGCGACCGGTTGAGCATCCTCGCCGGCAACGTCCGCGCCGTCGAACCGGGCCGGACCCGGCAGGAGATCGCCGACCGCCGACCATGCGTCGTCATCGCCACCTCCGGCATGTTGACGGCCGGACCGGCGGTGTCGTGGGCGCGGGACATCCTCGCGGAGCCCGAGTCGGGCCTGATGGTGGTCGGATACCAGGACCCCGACACACCGGGCTCACGGCTGCTGACGCTCGCGGAGCACGGCGGTGGAGTCTTCGAACTGCCGGACAACCCGGATCCGGTGACCGTCATGGCGGACGTGACCTCGTATCGGCTCGGCGCTCACGCGTCGGAGGACGAACTCGTGGAGATCGCGGCCGCCGCACGGCCCGACAACGTCATGCTCGTCCACGGCAGACCGAGTGGACAACGTCAGTTCGCGCGCCGCCTCGAACTACGCGGCCAGCACACCGTCACAGCCGACGAGGTGTGGCAGGCGAACTGACGCCCGGCGTCGGCGTCAGTCGAGGAGATTGAACCGGCGGTCGTCCGCGACGAGCACGTCGTGAACCTCGCGTTGCTTGAGCAGCAACAGCTTCCCGACTTCGAGCTTGGCTCCGGGGCGATTGTCGCGGGCGTCGAGGCGCGCGCGGATGTTGCGGGCGCGCATGGTCTCCATCACGACGATGCGGTCCCGCAGGTGCTTCATCTCCTGAGTGAGTCGGAAGTCGATGAAGCTCGCGATGCGATCGTCGAAGGCGACCGTGCCCTCCTTGAGCTCGCCGTCCGCCCACATGCGCTGCTGACGCATGTCGATGTTCACACTGTTCGAATACACTTCGGACAGCTGGGCGACCCAGCGACGGACCCGCGTCGAGTCCGCGCCGTCGTCGTCGGCGCAGTAGTCGAGGTCCTCCGCGATGAACTCGACGACGTCGGGAACCTCGGCGAGCCCGACGCCCGAGGTCTCGTCGATCCGCACCGACTCGGGCTGTTCGGCGTCGTAGACGCGGACGATGAAGACCCGATCGGCGACCCAGTCGTAGTAGACCGGCACGTTGAACAGCTCGCACATCGCCGTCAGTTCCTCGACCTCGGGACAGGCGGCGTGAATCGCGTCGACGGCCTCATCGGCGTCACGGTATGTAGTGGAGACATCCATATTGTGAGCCTATGTGTATTCAACGCCACAAACAAGACCCGAAGGGCAAACCGTTCGGTAACAAGCGGAGCCGTCGACCTCACCGTCCGTCACCGGAATGCAGTCGATCCGTCCACGCCGTCGACTGTTCGACGTCCGCTCCATCGAGGGCGGACGGGGCGCGCCGCCCACCCTCCTCGCCGCCGTCAGCCGGTGGCGGCGAGCTCGACGTCGACGGTGGTCGGTTCGCCGCCGTTGCGGCTGAACGTCACCGCCATCGTCTCGCCCGGTCGATGCGATTGGACGGTCGACACCAGGTCCGCCGCCGCCGCGACCTGCTCACCGTCGAGTTCCAGAATGACGTCGCCCTGCTCGATCCCCGCTTCATCGGCGGGGCTGTCCTCCTGAACGCCGGTGACGAGCGCGCCTTCGCCGCCCGACACGTCGGTCACGCTCACGCCGAAGAAGGCGCGCTCGACCTCGCCTCCGCCGATCAGCTGGTCCACGGTGCTCAACACCGTCGATGACGGAATGGCGAACCCGAGTCCAACGCTCCCCTCCGAGCCGTCGGCCGTCGCCGCCGCCGTGTTGATGCCCACCAACTCGCCGCCGCCGTTGACAAGAGCGCCACCCGAGTTGCCGGGGTTGATGGCGGCGTCCGTCTGAATGAGACCGTTCAAGGTCGTGACCTGGCCGGACGGACTGCCGTCACCGGCCTGAATCGTCCTGTCCAAAGCGGACACGATGCCGGAACTGACGGACCCGGCCAACCCGAGCGGCGAACCGATCGCCAGCACAGTGTCGCCGACCGCGAGGTCGCTGGAATCGCCGATGGAGATCGGCGTCAAACCCGGCACGTCGACCTTGATGACGGCGAGGTCACCGGACGGATCGGCGCCGACGACCTCGCCGCGCGCGCTCGTCCCGTCGGAGAAGGACACCTGAAGGCTGCCGCCGCGAGCCGACGCGGCGACGTGGTTGTTCGTGATGATGTGCCCCTCGTCGTCGTACACGACGCCGGAGCCCTCTGTCGTCTCCGTCGCGATCGACACGACGGACGGCCGAACCGCGGCGGCGACGTCGGACAGCGTCTGACCGTTCTCGGTGAGCTGCGACGACCCGCCTCCACCGTCCGCGAGGTTGAAGCCGACGATGCCGCCCGCGGCTCCCGCGGCGAGCGCGACGACGAGCCCGGCGCCCGCGATGGCCGTCGGCAACCGCCAGGAACGGGACCTCGGTGAGGGTGTCGGCGTGCCTGGCACGTGTGGCGCGGTCCCGAACGGTGGGACCTGGCCTGACGACGGCGGGCCCGCGGCTCCGTGCGGGTCGATCCGCGTGGGCGGACCGGACGCAGTCGGAGGCGGGTACGGCGGCCCGGCGTGCGACGGTCCGGTGACGGGTGCCGAGCCGGGTTGACCGTACGGTGCGGCGTGGCTCGGTCGGCCGTGCGACTCCGGTTGGCCCGCTTGCCCCGCGGGGCCGGGCCGCCCCTCTGTCTCCGATGGACCGAAGGCCCCCGAATGTCCCGATCGACCCGGCATTCCCGGTGGCGGGGCGCCCGGTCCCGGCGGATTCGGACCGGCGTAACCGGGGCGCGGCGGGAACGGGCCCGGTGGCGTCGTCGAGGGTGGGGTCGTGTCGTCGTCGGGGGTCGAACCGGGGATGACGGCCTGTGGATCCCCAGCGGGGTCGTTCCCCTCCGTCGGTTCGGACCGTCCGCCCGTCGATGCGCTCGTGTAGTGCGGCGGCTTCACCGGCCCGTCCGCTTCTCTGCCCGGTTCTTCGTGTCGTTCCATGATCACAGCATGGCCGTTGTGACTGCGTCACAGCTGGAAATCGCCTCCAAGCTCGCTTGGAGTCGTGTCGGCGAGACCGGAGGCTGTGCCGGGGCCGTCTCAGGCGGGCGTCTCGTCCCGATCGTCCTCGTCGTCCTCGTCGTCGGCGCCGTCCTCCACGAGGACGTCCGGGTCGAGGGCGAGCGTCACGGTGAACACGGCGCCGTGACCCGGTTCGGCGGAGACCTCGACGGTGCCGTTGTGCGCGGCGACGAGCGCCGACACGATCGCCAGGCCGAGACCCGTTCCGCCCGCGGCCCGCGAGCGGGCCTTGTCGGCGCGGTAGAAGCGCTCGAAGACGCGTTCGGTCTGTTCGGAGGTCATCCCGGGACCGTTGTCGGCGACGACCATCGCGACGTCACAGCCTTGACGGCGCAGGGTGACCTGGATCGTCGTCCCGGCGGGCGTGTGCTGGACGGCGTTGCCGATGAGGTTGCTGAGAACCTGACGCAGTCGCAGGTCGTCGCCGCGCACCAGGAACGGGCCGCCCTCGGTGCGCAGATCGATGTGGTGATCGGCGGCCGTCACGAGTGTCGCCGTCACGGTGTCGACGGCGACGCTGAGCAGGTCGACCTGGCGATCGGCCACCGGGCGCTCCTGATCGAGGCGTGCCAGCAGCAACAGGTCCTCGACGAGAAGCCCCATCCGGGTGGCCTCGTCCTCGATCCGGCGCATGATCGTGGCGGCCTCGTCGGGCGCGACGTCACCCCGGTGCCGGTACAGCTCGGCGAAACCGCGCACCGTCGTCAACGGGGTCCGCAGTTCGTGGCTGGCGTCGGCGACGAAGCGACGCATGCGGTCCTCCGACGCCAGCGCGCGGACCTCCGAGGCGGCGCGCGCGGCCAGGGCCGATTCGATCCGACCGAGCATCGTGTTGAACGCCTCGCCGAGTCGTCCCACCTCGGTTCGGGTGTCCCGCCGGGGCGCCCGTTTCGACAGATCGCCGGCAGCGATCGCGGCGGCGGTGAGTTCGATCTCCTTCAACGGAGACAGGCTCGCGCGCACGAGGGCGACACCGATGGCGGTGAGTCCCGCGAGCACGCCGGCGCCGACGAGCAGATCGATCCAGATGAGTCGGGCGACCGTCGTCTCGACCTGCGACATCGGGGTGGCGAGCGCGGTGATGACCTCGCCGTTGCCGAATCCGTCGTCGGTGACGCGGGACAGGATGCGCCAGCGGATCGTGCCGTCGACCGACTCCTCGGTGAACGGTTCGCCGGAGTGCTGGCGCAGCAACTCGGGCGTCAACTTCGGCAGCTGCTCGACGTTGGCGGTCGTCCACGAGGTGAGGTGGCCGTCCGATTCGCGCAGGAAGAACGCGTAGTCGCTGACGCCGGGGCCTTGCGCGAAGATCGACCGGATCTCGCGCTCGCCATAGCTTCCGAAGCGATCCCCCAGGTCCTCGTCGACGCGGTTGGTGAGGTACTCCTCGAGCGATTTGACGTTGGCGACGCTGGTGAGCACGAGTGCGCCGGTGACGAGCACGAGGACGCTCGTGACGAGCCGGACGCGCAGTGGCGTGCGCTCCCAGCGTCGGCGCAGTCGTTCGGAGAGCGTGCCGGTCACGATGGGGACCGCAGCACGTAACCGATGCCGCGCAACGTCTGGATGAGGCGCGGTTCCGTCTTGTCGATCTTTCGCCGTAGATACGACACATAGGACTCGACGATGCCGTCGTCGCCCCTGAAGTCGTAGCGCCACACGTGGTCGAGGATCTGCGCCTTCGACAGGACGCGACCCGCGTTGACCATGAAGTATCGAAGCAGCTTGAACTCCGTCGGCGACAGCTGGACCGGTGTCCCGGCGCGCCAGACCTCGTGGGTCTCCTCGTCGAGCTCCAGGTCGGCGTACTTGAGCCGGGGCGGCGGCGGAATGTCGCCGCGACTGCGGCGCAGCACGGCACGGATGCGCGCGATGACCTCTTCCAGGCTGAACGGCTTCGTCACGTAGTCGTCGCCGCCGAGAGTGAGACCCCGCACCTTGTCCTCGAGCGCGTCGCGGGCGGTGAGGTACAGGATCGGAGTGCGGTCGGAGCCGGAACGAACGCGCCGGGCGACCTCGAACCCGTCGAAGTCCGGGAGCATGACGTCCAGGACGACGAGGTCGGGGCGATGACGGGCGACGGACTTGACCGCCTCCTCGCCGCCGGTCGCCTGGTGAACCGTGAAGCCCGCGTACCGCAGGCTCGTCGCGAGCAGCTCGCAGATGTTCGGATCGTCTTCGACGACGAGCAGCGTCGCCTCGGCTTCCCGGTGCTCTCCCACTGCTGTCATGATCCCATCTTGCTCCTGCACCACTGGGCCGCAACTGAACATCAGCTGAGAGGTTGCTGGGATACCTGACACGCCCACGGGGCGGAATAAGCCGGTCGTGATGGTCGTGATCAGGCGTTCGGCTGGCGCTAACGTGCCTGTTCAGTGGCGTTGATAACGGTTTCGCAAAAAGTCCACGTTTGTCGTACTACCGGTGTGACACACCGATCGGATAGGCTATTACCTCCCGCCCAGGGTCCTGTTCCAGGCTCATGCGCGGGTCACAGGCTCCGACCAGGGGCACCGACTACCGACCTCAATGAGGGCGCAGATGACGCTGTCGATCGAAATTCGCACGACCGCTGACGGAGGCACTGTCCTCGACCTGAACGGCGAGGTGGATTACGCCACCGCACCAAAAATCCGAGAGACCGTGAGTCAGGTCCTTCGCGATGCCGACCTCAAGTACATCAAGGTCGACGTCGCCAAGGTCACGGTGCTCGATTCCACCGGAATTGGCACCCTCGTGGTGGCGTATCGCATTGCCCGCGAGATGGGCGTACCCGTCGCCGTCACAAACCCGACCAAGTTCATCACCAGGTTGTTCACCGTCGTGGGGGCGCAAGAACTGCTTGAGGAACAAACCAACGCCTTCGTCGTGACCGGCAACTGATTCGAATCACTTCCGACAATGGGCACCGGATCCCCGGTGCCCATTGTCATGCGTGATTCGTCCGACAGTCGAAGGACGTGACGGTCCACACGGCGTCTCCCGCCGCCGGGACCGTGACCGGCGCAGTCGTTGCGACGGCGGACGAGCTGGCCGTCGAACACGGTCGATCAGTTGTGGATGGTCTCGCGGCGAGGCGGTGACGAAGGCCGTCGCGGCCGGTGAGAGGCGTAGTCGAAACCACCCGTGGGGTAGGCTTTGCGGTCGGGAAAATTTCGTCCATCAGGTCCCATCAGAAGAGGCGATCAAAGGCCGTGTCGACTCAAGACCGCACCACGTCAAACAGCAATTCCGGCGTGAATCCACTGACCGAATTCGGTCCCAACGAGTGGATCGTCGAGGACATGTATCAGCGCTACCTGACTGATCCGTCCAGTGTCGAGGAGACCTGGCACGACTTCTTCGCCGATTACGAGCCGTCGCACGGCACCGAGAGCTCCACCAAGTCCGGTTCCATCTCGACGGCAACCTCGCAGAACGCGCCGCAACCGTCGGCGACGCAGACCGCCGCCCCGGCCCCCGCGTCGAAGCCGGCGGCGCCCAAGCCCGCCGCTTCGAAGCCCGCCCCGGCGCCGAAGGCCGCCAAGCCCGAGCCGAAGGCCGACACCCCTGTCGCCAAGGACGCCAAGCGCCAGCCGCTGCGTGGCGTCGCCGCGCGCGTCGCCCAGAACATGGACATCTCGCTGGAGGTCCCGACCGCGACGAGCGTCCGCCAAGTCCCGGCCAAGCTGCTGTCGGACAACCGCATCGTCATGAACAACCACCTGAAGCGTGGTCACGGCGGCAAGGTCAGCTTCACCCACCTGATCGGGTACGCGCTCGTCAAGGCCGTTTTGTCCACACCGGAGATGAACAACTCCTACGCCATTGTGGACGGCAAGCCGAACCTGGTGACCCCGGGGTCCATCAACCTCGGTCTCGCGATCGACCTCCAGAAGGACGACGGCACCCGCACCCTCGTCGTGCCGAGCATCAAGAACTGCCAGGACATGGACTTCCGCGAGTTCTGGCAAGCGTATGAGGACGTCGTTCGCAAGGCTCGCAACAACAAGCTGACGATGGACGACTACGCGGGCACCACGATCACGCTCACCAACCCCGGTGGAATCGGAACCGTCCACTCCGTCCCCCGACTCATGGCCGGACAGGGCACCATCATCGGTGTCGGCGCGATGGAGTACCCCGCCCAGTACGCGGGCGCCTCGGACGAGACGATCACCGAGCTCGGCGTCTCGAAGACGATCACCGTGACGTCCACTTACGACCATCGGATCATCCAGGGCGCGCAGTCCGGCGAGTTCCTCAAGCGCATGCACCAGCTGATGCTCGGCGAGGACGGCTTCTACGACGGCATCTTCCGCTCGCTGCGGATCCCGTACGAGCCCGTCCGCTGGGTCCGCGACGTCGCGCACACCTCCGAAGGGCAGATCGACAAGACCGCCCGCGTCATCGAACTCATCCACGCCTACCGCGTGCGCGGCCACCTCATGGCCGACACCGACCCGCTGGAGTTCGAGATCCGTCGCCACCCCGACCTCGACATCCTCGAGCACGGTCTGACGCTGTGGGACCTCGACCGGGTCTTCCCAGTCGGCGGTTTCGCGGGCAAGACGAAGATGCGCCTGCGCGACATCCTCGGCGTGCTGCGCGAGTCCTACTGTCGCCGCGTCGGCATCGAGTACATGCACATCCAGGAGCCCGAAGAGCGCGCCTGGATCCAGGAACGCGTCGAGCGTCCCTACGAGAAGCTCGAGACCGACCAGCAGAAGCACATCCTCGGTCGCCTCAACGTGTCCGAGGCCTTCGAGACCTTCCTCGGCACGAAGTTCGTCGGCCAGAAGCGGTTCTCCCTCGAAGGCGGCGAGACGCTCATCCCACTGCTCGACGAGGTCCTGTCGGAGGCGGCGCGCAACACGCTCGACGAAGTCGTCATCGGCATGTCCCACCGTGGACGGTTGAACGTGCTCGCCAACATCGTCGGCAAGCCCCCGGAGAAGATCTTCTCCGAGTTCGAGGGCTCGATGGACCCGAAGACCGTCCAGGGCTCCGGCGACGTCAAGTACCACCTCGGCATGACCGGCAAGTTCACCACGCCCGACGGCGAATACGCCACCACCGTGTCCGTGGCGGCGAACCCGAGCCACCTCGAAGCGGTCGACCCGGTGCTGGAAGGCATCGTCCGGGCCAAGCAGGACCGCCTCGACCTCGGACTGGAGGGGTACACGGTCCTGCCGGTGCTCGTCCACGGTGACGCGGCGTTCGCCGGTCAGGGCGTCGTCGCCGAGACGCTGAACCTGTCGCAGCTGCGCGGGTACCGCACCGGTGGCACCGTCCACATCATCGTCAACAACCAGGTCGGGTTCACGACGGCGCCCGAGTACTCGCGCTCATCGCTGTACTCCACCGACGTCGCCCGGATGATCCAGGCGCCGATCTTCCACGTCAACGGAGACGACCCGGAAGCCGTCGTCCGCGTCGCGAAGCTCGCGTTCGAGTACCGGCAGGCGTTCAACAAGGACGTCGTCATCGACATGGTGTGCTACCGCCGTCGCGGCCACAACGAGTCCGACGACCCGTCGATGACGAACCCGCTGATGTACCAGATCATCGACGCGAAGCGCTCGGTCCGCAAGCTGTACACCGAGGCCCTCATCAGCCGCGGCGACATCTCGCTCGCCGACGCCGAGGACGCCCTGAAGGACTACCAGTCTCAGCTGGAGGCGGTCTTCAAGGCGACCAAGAAGACGGTCTCCGGTGTCAGCCAACCGTTGCGCAACCGCAGCGTCGAGCCGGAGGTCAAGGTCGACACGGCCATCTCCGCCGAGACGGTGCGCGCCATCGGCGAGGCGCACGTTGACCAGCCGCCCGGGTTCACCCCGCACAAGCGCGTCGGTCAGGTCCTTCAACGTCGCGCCCAGATGGCGACCGAGGGCGACATCGACTGGGCGTTCGGGGAGATCCTCGCGTTCGGTTCGCTGCTCAACCAGGGCGTGTCGGTCCGGCTCGCCGGGCAGGACTCGCGCCGGGGCACCTTCGTGCAGCGGCACTCCGTCATCGTCGACCACGCCACGGCCGCCGAGTTCGTGCCGGTGCAGTCCATGGTGGCCGGTGACGCGCGCTTCTGGGTCTACGACTCGCTGCTCAGCGAGTTCGCGGCGATGGGCTTCGAGTACGGATACTCCGTCGAGAACCCCGACGCGCTCGTGTGCTGGGAGGCCCAGTTCGGCGACTTCGTCAACGGCGCCCAGTCGATCGTGGACGAGTTCATCTCGTCCGGCGAGGCGAAGTGGGGCCAGCGCTCCGGCGTCGTCCTGCTGCTGCCGCACGGTCACGAGGGCGCGGGCCCCGACCACACCTCGGGCCGGCTTGAGCGCTTCCTGCAACTGTGCGCCGAGGACAACATGCGCGTCGCCAACGCGTCGACACCGGCGAACTACTTCCACCTGCTGCGCCGACAGGCGCTGTCGCCGAAGAAGAAGCCGCTCATCGTCTTCACTCCGAAGTCGTTGATCCGCAACAAGAAGTGCGTCTCCTCGGTGGAGGACTTCACCTCCGCCCAGTTCCAGCCGGTCCTCAACGACCCGGCGCTCGGTTCGACGCTCGACGCGAAGTCGGTCAAGCGGGTCCTGCTGTGTTCGGGCAAGATCTACTACGACTTGGCGAAGGCCCGGGAGAAGCACGGCATCACCGACACGGCCCTGATCCGCGTCGAGGAGCTGTACCCGATGCCGGTCGAGGAGATTCGCTCGACGCTCGCGCAGTTCCCGGGCGCGAACGAGTACGCCTGGGTTCAGGAGGAGCCCGCGAACCAGGGCGCCTGGTCGCACATCGCGCTCAACCTGTTGGAGCACCTGGACGGCGTGAGCCTGCGTCGTCTGTCCCGCCCGGCCGCCGCCGCGCCGTCGGTCGGTTCGCAGAAGATCCACGACGTCGAGCAGCAGGCGCTGATCGACGTGGCGATGCCGCCGCGCGGCTAGCCGACCACACCTGATCGACGCGGGGCTGTGCGGGGAGGACTCTCCCCCGCACAGCCCCGTTCTCACACCACCCACACCGGCTCCCAAGCCTCCGCTTGGTTGGCCAAAAGTTCCGCTTGGTTGGCCAAATTGCGAAAACACGCCTGTTTTGAACATTTGCCCAACCAAGCGAGACGTTTAACCAACCAAGCGGAATGGACGGTGGGGTGGGTGGTGAGGCAAAGTCCAGTACGACGAGGAACGGAACGAGATGTACTACACCGATCGAGGGATCGAAGAGCTTGAGAAGCGGCGCGGCGAGGAGGAGGTGACCCTGGAATGGGTCGCGGCCCGGCTGCGGGAGTTCGTCGACGACAACCCCGAGTTCGAGACCGCGATCGAACGCCTCGCGACCTGGATGGCGCGCCTCGACGATGACGACGAGGACGAATAGCGGCACCAACACGGATGACCCCGCCGCTGGGCGAGGTCATCCGGTTTCGAACGTGAGGTTGGTGTCGACCGCGACCGGTCCGGTCCGCTGGTCTCGAATGTGAGTGATCTAGCGGGCTGGTATCGAACCTGAGTCGAGCCGGCCGGTCTCGAACGTGAGCGATCGGGTCAGGCCCGTCTCGAACCTGAGTCGAGCCGGCCGGTCTCGAACCTGAGTCGAGCCGGCCGACGTCGAGCACGACTGTCGGGNNGAACCGACTCGCGTCGGTT
>NZ_CBCRZX010000014.1:0-51245 GCF_965137155.1 Stackebrandtia soli | reverse complement strand
GTTCGGGCCGGCAGTGGTCGTATCAGCCGATCTCGATCGGGTAACGGACGCCGATCCGCTCGCGCACCTCGTCCATGATCGTCATGACGTCGAGGCTCGCGCGCCACGGCACGAGCGGGCTCTCCAGCAGCCCCGACCGCAGGCAACGCATCGCCTCGGCGGCCTCATGCGTCATTCCCTTGCCGGTGAACGGAGCGTGGAAGCTCTGTGGTTTGGAACCCTTACGGCACAGGTGGAAACGGTCCGGACAGAAGAACGGGTTCGGCAACTCGATGCGAGCCTTGTCCCCCGCGATGACCGCGGAGACCGGACTGTCCGCGCCCAACCCGCACGACAATGTCGCGACGGCCCCGCTGTCGTAGCCGAAGGTCATCGCGCAGGACGCGTCGACGCCCTCCGGAGTGAGCGTGCCGATCGCGTTGATCACGGACGGCATGCCGAGAACGTTGTACGCCAAGGTGATCGGGTAGACCCCGAGGTCGAGCAGCGCCCCGCCGCCCCGCTCCGGATCCCGCAGTCGGTGATCGGCGCCGAACGACCCCGGCAGCCAGAAGTCCGCCGACACCATCGACACCGCCCCGATCGCCCCTGCCCGAACCACTTCCCGCATGCGGACGATGGCCGGGTTACAGCTCATCCACATCGCCTCCATGAGGAAGACGCCCGACTTCTCCGCGATGTCCACGAGGGATTGAGCCTGCCCGTGGTTCAACGTGAACGGCTTCTCGCACAACACCGGCTTACCGGCCTTCAGCAGCGTCGCCGCCGCGTCGTGGTGCCCGTTCGGGGTGTTGGCGACGTACACGATGTCGACATCCTCGGCCGCCGCGAGCTCGTCGACGCTTCCATACGCCGACGGGACACCGTAACGGTCGGCGAACGCCCGCGCCGACTCCACGCTGCGCGAACCCACCGCGCTGATGTGCGTGTTCGGCAGCAGCCGAAGGTCCTCGGTGAAGGTGGCGGCGATGCCACCGGTTGCGAATACTCCCCAACGAATCGTGTCAACCATGCGCTGATCAGATCACGCCGGGCAAAACGGCCGTCGCACGCCCCACCCGAAGCGGGATCGACAGTGCCGCACCGGGTTTCAGGATCGTCCTGACCTGGCGACTCGATTCGACGGCATGCGTGCGATCGTTTCGAGCCCGCCTACGCGTCGACGCGTGGCCGGACGCGAACCGCAACGGAAGTGAGCAATCCATATCGGACCTCCCTACGGCTCGACGACGATCTTGCCGAAGATGTCCCCGGAATCGAGGCGGGCGAAGGCATCCGCGGCGTCGGCGAGCGAGAAGGTGCTGTCGATGAGCGGCCTGACCTCCGACATGGCGACCATCTGAGTCAATCGCCGTAGTTCCTCAATGGTCCCCATTGTGGATCCGACGAGTTCCAATTGGAGAAAGAAGAGCCGTCGAAGGTCCACCGTGGCCATGTGGCCGGACGTGGAGCCGCACACCACGATGCGACCACCCGGCTTCGCGCACTTCAGGGAGTGCTCGATCGTCGCCGCGCCAACGCTCTCGATCACCACGTCGACGCGCTCGGGCAGCCGTGCGCCGGTCTCCACAGCGGTCGCGCCTAGCTCGGACGCGGATTCCCGACCCGCCTCGGAACGGCTCGTGACGTACACACGGGCACCGAGCGCGTGGGCGATGAGGATCGCGGCGGTCGAGACGCCTCCGGTGGCGCCCTGGATGAGCACGGAACCGTCGGAGGGAAGCCTGCCTCGGGTCGTGAGCATGCGGAAGGCCGTCAGGTAGGCCGTCGGCAGGCAGGCCGCCTCGGGGAAGCTCAGGGACGCGGGTTTGGCGACGAGGTTCCGCGTCGGCACCCACACGCGCTCGGCGAGTGCGCCGGGGTACTTCTCGGACAGGAGGGTTCGGCGTGGGTCGAGGGTCTCGTCGCCACCTCCGGCTTCGGGGTCACCGATGACGGAGTGGACGATCACCTCGTTGCCGTCGTCGTCGATTCCGGCCGCGTCGCACCCCAGGATCATCGGACAGGAGTCGGCCGCGAGTCCAACGCCCGCGAGCGACCACAGGTCGTGCCGGTTGAGGGTCGCGGCTTTGACGGTGACCCCCACCCAGCCGTCGGGGGCCGGTGGCGGCGCGATGTCCCCGACTCGCAAGGCGGACAGCGGTTCGGCGGGGTCGGTGGTGGCGGCGTATGCGGCGAACATCCGCAGACGATATACCGAGGCGCGACGCTTCGGCGGAGACGACACCGACGGTTGGGAGGCCGCGACGGCGGCGCCGCCCGTCTCGGTCCGCTCAGAGGCGGGTCACGGACGACGATGGAACGCCCGCTCGCGACTCGACGGAGGACCCACTCCGTCGCGACGATCGCGCCGCCACCCCGTGAAATCCCGGGAGCGGTTGGGGAGCCCTAGTGGCGTTCGACGGGAGTGAAGTCCCAGGCGTGCGGTGGCCGGGCGATGAGCTCGGGGGCGGGCTCGGGAAGGTCGACCGCCGCGTCCCTATCCCGCCAAGTCGTAATGACGACGACCCGGTCCTCGGAGCGGAACAGTTGCGCGCCAAGGCAACCGGGTGACGTCTCGATGCCGGACAGGGCCCCGTCGGTCCAGGCGACGAGTTCGCCGATCCGTTCGGCGTGCCCCTTGACCTCCCACATGCGCGCGATCATGTCGGTCATCGTGTCACGGTCGGGGGCCGTGCCGCCCGGGTGGGCGACACGGCTTCGCGTCAGCGGTCGCAGTACTCGCGCGGCGGCCAGTATTCGTCGCCGTTGTTGACGGTGACGGTGGCGCCGTTGTTGGACGGGTCGGCGTCGAGATCGACGGTGTACCAGGCGTTCGGGCCCGGAGCGGTCTCGGCGTGGATCGAGCCGTCCTCGTGCGGTCCAGTGTCGGTGATGCGGACGTCGATGCCGTGGAAGCAGTTGTCGCCGCTTCTGATGTCCCGGATGTCGCAGGTGTAGACACCGGGCGCGCTCTCGACGCAGTACGGACCGGGGTCGAGCGCCTCGACTCCCGTCGGAAGTACGACGGTCAGGCCCGCGTTCCCGTTGACGTAGTCGGGGCTCAGCCAGTCCGCTTCGCCGACATTGGACAGTTCCACCCATATCGTTCGTTCGTCGCCGACCTCGCCGATGAGGTTCTGTGGGTGGGCGAGCAGATCGGCCGTCCGTGGGGTCGTCCGCGCGACGATGGCGCCGTCGTACGTCCAGTCCTCTCCCGACGCGGTGTGGTTCGCCAGTTGGGCGGGAGCGTTGCCGAGCGGTTCCCCATTCCCGATCAGGCGTTCCGCTTCGACGGCGTCGACCTGGTACGCGGTGTATCCACAACCTCGGTGAGCGGCGTCGCGTTGGGGCGAGCAGATGTCGACCGGCCCGGGGTACCGCTCGTCGGCGTACCGCAGCAGGGTCATCGGTGTCGACGGGGCGAGGCCGACGACGTCGCCCTCGGCCAGCTCCGCGTCGGGAAAGACGCAGACGACCGTATCGGCGTCTCCCTGTGTTGGACGAACACAGTTGCTGTACGGCGCGTGAACACCACGGCTACCGTCGATCCCCGTCACGACGATCGCGAGCCCGGTTCCGTCGAAGCTCGCGCGGGCGCGCAGTTCGATCGGGGACTCGGGATACTGATAGTCGAATGTGAACTCCACCGGCACGACCGGCACCTGCTCCCCGCGCACGTCGGCCGCGACGGCGGGGGTTCCCGTGAACAAGACTCCCGTGAAAACGGTGATCACGGCGATCCGCGTCGACAGGCGTCGACGCGTCCCACGTGTAAACATGATCTCTCCTCGTGTGATCGGCGCGGTCGAGACGACCGCGCCAACCGTTACACGTGGGCACGACGAAGCCGGTTGCGAACATACTCGGCATCCATTTAGGCCAACAGACATCGATATCCGTTACGCCCCAATGACACCAATGATGCCGAATCCAAACCTTCGTGGACCGTCAACCGGTGACGGAGGTGTCCGCCGCCGATCCCGCCGCCGTCTCAGCCGCATGCCGTACCGCCCGCGCCACCGCCAGGGACACCTGCGGATCGAGCGGCGACGGGACGATGAAGTCCTCGGTCAGTTTGTCTCCGACGCAATCGGCGATCGCGTCGGCGGCGGCCAGCGCCATCGCCTCGGTGATGCTCTCGGCTCCCGCGTCCAGCGCGCCCCGGAAGATCCCGGGGAACGCCAACACGTTGTTGATCTGGTTCGGCATGTCACTGCGGCCCGTCGCGACGACGCGGGCGTACTTGGCCGCCACGTCCGGATCGATCTCGGGCGTCGGGTTGGCCAGCGCGAACACGATCGCCTCCGGGGCCATCCGCGCTACGGCGTCCTCGTCGACGCGCGCACCAGAGACTCCGATGAGGACGTTCGCGTCCGTGAGGGCGACGCCGACGTCGCCGCTGACCTCGTCGAGATTCGTCATTCCTGCGATCTCGGTCTTGATCGGCGTGAGGTCAGCACGCCCGGGGTGGATGATCCCCTTGGAGTCACAGACGATCAGCCCCCGCGCTCCCGCCGAGTGCAACATCTTGGCCACGGCGATGCCCGCCGCACCCGCCCCGACGATGACGATCTTGAGGTCCTCGATGTCCTGCCCGGTCAGTTCGAGCGCGTTGCGCAGCGCGGCCAGAACGACGATCGCGGTGCCGTGCTGATCGTCGTGGAACACCGGGATGTCGAGGGCCTCGTCCAACCGGCGTTCGATGTCGAAACAACGCGGCGCGGATATGTCCTCCAGGTTGATCCCGCCGAACGACGGCGCTATCGCCGTCACCGCCGCGACGATCTCATCGGGATCCGTTGTACCCAAACAGATCGGGACCGCGTCCAGGCCGCCGAAACGCTTGAACAGCGCGGCCTTTCCCTCCATTACCGGCATCGCGGCCTTCGGGCCGATGTTGCCGAGACCGAGCACCGCGCTCCCGTCGGTGACGACGGCGACGAGATGGGAGGTCCAGGTGTACGTCGCCGCCAACGACGCGTCCTCCGCGATCGCTTGGCACACCTTCGCCACACCAGGCGTGTAGGCGATGGACAGATCCGCCGCCGTCTCGAGCGGGCGGCGCAGCCCGGTCTGGAGCTTGCCGCCCCGATGGTCATGAAAGATCTGATCGACGTGCGAACTCATGCCTCACTCCACAAAACTAACGCTGTCACGGATCCGGCCAGTGGGTATACCGGGAGTTGAGGGGTTGGACCGCCGGGATCGCCGACGACCGCACCGAAGTCTAGCCGTCCGCTCCCCGATCGACGGTCGGCGCCGCCCGCGATTCCCGTCCGTCGAGGGAGGCGGTCGACGCGAGCGCATGGCAAGGCGGAGAACGCCTCTCGGATTGGATTCGATCCGTATGGGACCGGAACACGCCGAGCGGCCGGGCGAGGGCCGCACGAACCGCTCGACGTCCCGCGGCGCCACTCGACACGACCCGTTCGGCCATCAATATCTGTCCGTGACGTCGTGGGTTTACGCTTTCGGTGGAGGTTGCCGCGACCGATCGAACCGCGGGCGCGGCCAGGCATCGTCACACACCGGGAGTCAACATGGGTCGAAGCGTCGCTGGGGACGTACTGCTGCTGGACATCCCCGCCGCGAAGTCTTTCCTGCCGGTCCTGAGAACCGCGACGGCGGGACTGGCGACGCGGCTCGACTTCGGGCTCGGGGCGATCGAGGATCTGCGCGTCGCCGTCGACGAGGCCGCGGGGTTGCTCATCAGCGCCACGAAGAGTCAAGAGAACACATTGGATTGTCGCTTCGACGTGACCGAGACCGAGCTGATCATCACGATCGGGGCGACCGGTGTGGCGTCGCTGCCACCGCGTCGATCGTTCCCCTGGCACGTACTCGACGCGCTCGCCGGTGAGGTCAGCACCGAATCCGTGGACGGTGTGACGACGGTCCGAGTGACTCAGCGGCGTCCTGCCCACTGAGGATTGATGACGGCTGAAGAGCCGAAAGGCCTTGGCGGCCAAGAGATCCCGTAGGACGGTGGTGAGGGGTGGGGCCGTCGTTCGCGATCACTGGGGTGTACGCGGGGGTGGGGCCGACCACCGTTTCGGTGATATTAGGAGGGAGAAGCCGCCGCCGAGTAGCAGCGCGACTTCTCCCCTCGCGACACGTCTGTCTAAGCCGTGTGTGCGGCGAGCCTACGCACGCCGCCGCGACGCTTCAGAGTGCGTCGCTCCTCTTCGCTCATTCCGCCCCAGACGCCGGCATCCTGACCGGATTCCAATGCCCACTTAAGGCATTCCTCGGTTACGGGGCAGCGCCGGCAGACCCCTTTGGCCTGCTCGATCTGCACCAAGGCGGGACCGCTGTCTCCGATTGGGAAGAACAGCTCCGGATCCTCGTCCCGGCAGATGGCGTGGTGGCGCCAGTCCATTAGTGCGACACTCCTTGATTGGATTAAGTACATCAGTTGGCGGGCCTCAATACCAGCAACCTTGTGAATGATTTCACGAACTGGCGCGATGTCAAGGGGGTAGCTTAAAAAATCTTGGGGCTCGTGAGGAACCTCACGAGATATTTACCCTGATTTATCTACTGGCCCGCTCGACACGCGAAAGACCTGAAGCGAATCTAGTACGTCAGGACCCAGTGTTGTGGCGTTTCGGCAAGTTTTCTCGCGATGTCGTGAAATTGGATACCTGCTTCAGCACGCGACGCGCAACGCATCCGGCGCTGATTCCAACTTCACATCATCGCACTCACCAAGATAGTCGCCATCGAGCTGAAATGCTTGCGGACTTTGCGCACATAGCCGGAATTTCTCCAAATCGTGCCTGGCGACGACCTGTCCGTCGTGTGACGGTTGCTTCCCCAACAGCAGTTGACCTGCGGCGCGAACAGTCAGCGGCAGACTCAAAGCCTTGAGTGACAACAAATCCAACCCGGAATCGAACGACGCGTCCGGGTTGGGGCTCACCGCCCGGCCGCCAAGGTAGGTCCAGGGTGTCGTGTTCTGCACAATTGCCATCGCCAGGCCCGGAATGTCCTTCTCTCCGGGTACTTGAAGTGTCATTGCCGGGTGACGACGATCGCTATCCGAAAACAACTGGGCGACGGTCTGTCGCAAATACAACGCGGGCGTGGCGATGTTGCCTCGGTGACGCGCCTCCTCGACACGGCGGATCACGGCCGCGTCCAATCCCATCCCGGCACAAAAAGTGAAATATCGACCATTGGCTTTGCCGAGACTGATACGGCGGAAACGTCCGTCACGCAACGCCTCCAGAATCGCACCCGTACCGTCGACCCAATCGACGGGCAGACCGAGTGCGCGTGCGAAGACGTTGGTCGATCCGCCGGGAACGACGGCCAACGCGGGCGCCCGGTCGGCGCTCCGGCCCTTGGCCAGCAGCCCGTTGACGACCTCGTTGACGGTTCCGTCCCCGCCGAGGGTGACGACGAGATCGAGCCCGGCGTCGGACGCCCCTGAGGCGAGCTCGGCCGCGTGTCCGCGCCACTGGGTGTACGCGACCCGCAGATCGACGGCGCTGCCGAGCGCACGCGTCAGGATGTCCCGCGCGCGTTCGCTCGTCGTCGTCGCGCGGGGATTCACGATCAGCAACGCCCTCACGGATTGCGACTGTAGTGCCCTGTACGTTGTCAGCGTGGATCCTTCACCGTCGACCGTGTCGGCCATCACCCGCTCGACACCGCTGGCGATCGCGCTCGGTTCATTGTTCCTGCAAGGCGTCGGCCTGATCGGCGTCGCGTTGTGGCTGGTCTGGCTCAGTCTGACTGAAGAGCAATCGGCCGCGGGCGCGGGCTTCGCCGAAGCGGCCATCGCCGCCGGAGTCGCCGCGCTGGTGATCTCCGCCGCCCGCACCATGAGCCTCGGCCGCCCGGGCATGCGTGGACTGGCGGTCTTCCTTCAGCTGCTGCTCATGGTCGCCGGTTACTACCTCTCGCAAGCCGACGCCTGGGGCTACGCCTTCGCCGCGTGGGCGTGGGGCCTCCTCACCGCGGGATCGCTATTGGCTCCGTCGGCACGAGAAGCCCTCGGAGTCGGGGTCGAACCGTCGGAGGACTGACCGGTCGGCACACGGCGAGCACCTCGGGGCAGGTTCCCAACGGCGGGGTGACCGCCACCGCCCCGGCGTCCAACGCGGCGTTGCGCGCGCGATCGTGCAGGACTCCCGGCGCGATGAAGTAGGACGCGACCGCGACGCGACCGAAGCCCTCCCCGCGCAGCCGCGCGACCTCGTCCCCGACACCGGGTTCTCCTGCCGCGTAAGCGGTCGAACACGGCAGGCCTAGCCGCTCCCCCAACGCCGCCGCGACGACGTCGATCGCGTCACGGGCCGGACCGTGCCGGGTTCCGGCCGCCGCGAGGATCACGGCGTCCACGGGCGGCAGCCCACGAGCGAGCGCGGGCACGAGATGCGCGCCTCCGATCGGGGCGTCGACGGCGATCGACAGTTCGGGATGCCGCTCCGTCGACGCGGCGACGATCGCCGGGAGATCGACGCGATGGTGGTGCGCGTCGGTCAGCAACAGCGGCACCATGGTGATCCGGTCGTGTCCCGCCGCGACCAACGCGGAAATCGTCGACCGCGGATCTGGGCGATCGAAGTCGAGGAATGTGGCGATCGCGCCCGCCCGTTCGGCGATCCGCCGCACGGTGGCGGCGGATCGCTTGTCGGGGCTGCCGTGCGCGACCAGCAGGCGCGGCGTCACCGGTGGATACCGCACTCGGTCTTGTCGAACATCGCCCACCGGCCAGCGCGCGGGTCCTCTCCCGGCGCGGTGCGTCGGGTGCACGGCCAGCATCCGACGCTGCCGTAATCGCCCTGGGTGATCAGCGCGTTGACGGGAATGTCGTGGCGCGCGACGTAGGAGTCGACGTCGTCCTGGGTCCACGACGCGATCGGGGAGACCTTGATCTTCGCGCGCCCCGAGTCGACGTCGACGAGCTTGGTGTCGGCGCGGGTCGGGGACTCGTCACGACGCAGGCCGGTCGCCCACGCGTCGTAGTCGTCGAGGGCGCGCGCCAGGGGCGCGACCTTGCGCAGCGCGCAGCATTCGTCGGGGTCGCGCTCCCACAGGCGGGGACCGAACTCGCCGTCCTGCCGGCCGACGGTCAGCGGCGGGTCGACGGACCGAACCGTCACGGGCAGCAGCTCGCGGACGCGATCGCGAACGTCGAGCGTCTCCGGGAAGTGCAGCCCCGTGTCGAGGAACACGATGTCGACGCCGGGGGCGACGGTGGACGCGAGGTGCGCGACGACGGCGTCGGCGAACGAGGACGTGATGCAGAAACGTTCGCCGAAGGTGTCGACGGCCCACTCGATGACACGCTGCGCGGGAGCGCCGTCGAGTTCACGGTTCGCGGCGTCGGCGATCTTGTGCAGTTGGGACAGGTTCACGACGGGATCACCATTCCTTTCATGGTCACGGCGAAGACTCGGGTGCAGGCGCGGCAGTGCCAGCCGCCGCCTTCGTGAGGTCGTAGGTCCTCGTCGCCGCAATAGGGGCAGAAGTAGGGGACGGCGCGTTCGCTCATCGCAGGTCCTCCTCGTCGGCGCGCAGGACCCATTCCGCGAAGGCCTCAGCGTCGACGCGTTGGGCGAGGTAGCGGATCGCGAGACGCTCCACATAGTCGTCCAGTTCGGACGCGGCGACTTTGAGGCCGCGCAGTTTGCGACCGAAGCCCGCGTGCAGGGCGAGGCCGCCGCCGAGGTGCACCTGGAAGCCGGGGACCTGTTTCCCGGCGACCGTGATGATCTGTCCTTTGAGCCCAATATCGGCGGTTTGGGTTCGGGCGCAGGCGTTCGGGCAGCCGTTGACGTGTATGGAGATCGGCGAGTCGAGCGTCGGCACCCGCCGTTCCAGTTCCGTGATGAGCGCGGCGGCCGTGTCCTTGGTGTCGACGATGGCGAGTTTGCAGTACTCGATACCGGTGCACGCCATGGTGGTGCGGCGCCACTGTGACGGGCTCGCGTAGAGGCCGATGTCGGCGAGCGCGTCGACGGCGGCGGGCACGTCGGCGTCACGGACGTTCGGCACGAGGAGTTTCTGGTTCGGGGTGGTGCGGACGTGGCCGGTGCCGTAGCGCTGCGCGATGTCGGCGAGTTTCGCGAGAATCGTCCCGGAGACGCGCCCGACGGTTGGGGCGACGCCGATGTACCGGCGGCCGTCGCGCTGCGGGTGGACGCCGATGTGGTCGATGATCGCGTCGGGCACCGGTGGCGCCGCCAGGTCGGGAAGGCTCGCGCCGAGATACTCCTTCTCGAGTACCTGCCGGAACCGTTCGACGCCCCAATCGTTGACGAGGAACTTCAGCCGCGCGCGGTTGCGGAGTCGTCGATAGCCGTAGTCGCGGAAGATCCCGATGACCCCCTCCCACACCGTCGACACCTCGTCGGGGGCCACCCACACGCCGAGCCGTTTCGCCAGGGCCGGGTTCGTCGACAGGCCGCCGCCGACCCACAGGTCGAAGCCGGGGCCGAGGCTCGGGTGCACGGCGCCGAGGAAGGCGACATCGTTCGTCTCGTAAGGGACGTCGGGCAGCCACGAGATGGACGTCTTGAACTTGCGAGGCAGGTTGGAGTAGGCGGGGTCGCCGATGTAGCGGTCGGTCAGTTCGGCAATGATCGCGGTGACGTCGACGGGTTCGTCGACGAGACCGGAGACGGGGCTGCCGAGGATCACCCGGGGCGTGTCACCGCACGCTTCCGTTGTGGACAGTCCGACGGCTTCGAGCGTGCGCCAGATCTCCGGCACGTCCTCGATCCGCACCCAGTGCAGCTGGACGTTCTGTCGATCCGTCACATCGGCGGTGTCGCGCGCGAAACGGGTCGAGACTTCCGCGACCGCCCGCAGTTGGGCGGCATCGAGCTGACCGCCGTCCATGCGAATCCTCAGCATGAAGTGCTCATCGTCGAGTTCGTGCGGTTCCAGGACGGCTGTGCGTCCGCCGTCGATGCCCTGGCGGCGCTGTGTGTACAGGCCCCACCAACGGAGGCGGCCCCGCAGGTCGGACGGGTCGATCGAGGCGAAACCCTTGTGAGCGTAGATGTTCTCGACGCGGGCGCGCACGTTCAGCCCGTCGTCGTCCTTTTTGAATTGTTCGTTGGCGTTGAGGGGTTCGCGATGACCGAGAGCCCATTGGCCCTGGCCCTTCGCCTTACCTCGGATGACAGTGGACACGGTGCTCCTCGCGAATGGGAAACGACCGCGCGCGAGGAGGCGGACGGCACCGGCCGCGACTCGCGCGCCCGGTGCGGGTTCGTCGACGGATGACGGCAGGGCGGCGAACTAGCGCTGGCCGAAGCGGAGGAAACGGTGTGAGTACACCTGTGGTCGCGCGATGGGAGCGCGACGAACCGAGCGGCCGCTAGTGGGAGACGGTGCTACAGATGGCGCTGCGAACACGACCGAAGTCAACGTGACGTCGCATCACGAGACGAAAACGGTACGCGGCTGGCATGGGGCAAGCATGCCACACACCACGTCGAAGCACCACGGCCGGAGACGCCCGAAAGGAGGTCGCGCCGTTGGACCGGTCCACGAGTCGCGAGGGTGGGGCGGCGCTCGACGGAACGGAGCAGCGCCCACATCCCGGTGCTCCCAAGGCTTCCGGCGCGTCGGACGTGAACCGGCCACGACGCAACGGGCGTCGATCGGTCCCAGGCCCGTTCGGTCATGAACGGGGTGCGGCCCCTGGGGTCGAACCTCCCGATGACGAGGCGGAACCCCACGGTCACGACCGCGGCCTTGACACCTACCCGCCGGTATCCGAGACTGTGCGGGAGATCAGCCCCCACCTCACCGATCGGAAATCCCATGGTCAACGCGATCATGTACGCCATTCCGGCGTTCGTGCTGTTCGTCGTGGTCGAGGCGGCGTCGTTCCACTTCGCTCCCGATGAGGACGAGCGCGGCTACGAGTTGCGCGACTCGGCGACGTCCCTGACGATGGGCGCCGGCTCCCAGGTGGTGGGCTTCGTGTGGAAGTTCGCCAACGTCGCGATTCTCGCCGCCGCATTCGTCTATATAGCACCGTTCAATTTCGACATAGTGACGAACGCGACGATCGCGAACGACCCCTGGCTGATCGTCGCGGTCATGGCGGGCCTGTTCTTCGCCGACGATCTCGCCTACTACCTGTTCCACAGGGGGCATCACCGGATCCGAGTGCTGTGGGCGAGCCACATCGTGCACCACTCCAGCCAGTACTACAACTTCACGACGGCGCTTCGACAAAGTTGGACGCCGATGACGTCGCTACCGTTCTGGCTTCCGTTGGCGCTGATCGGCTTCCCGCCGTGGATGATCTTCCTCCAGCAGTCGATCAGCCTCATCTACCAGTTCTTCCTGCACACCGAGCGCGTCGATCGACTGCCCCGCCCGGTCGAATGGGTCATGAACACGCCGTCCCATCACCGCGTCCATCATGGTTCCAACGACGTCTACCTCGACCGCAACTACGGCGGCATCCTCATCATCTGGGACCGCATGTTCGGCACCTTCGAACCCGAGGGCGAGCGCGTCAGGTACGGACTGACCACGAACATCGACACCTATAATCCCGTGCGGGTCGCGTTCGGTGAGTACGCGGCGCTGTGGCGCGACGTGCGCGGCGCCAGAGGCATCCGCGACGCGGCGCGCTACATCGTCAACCCACCCGGATGGAACACGGAGACCCGCTCATGAACCGTGCCCCCATGGCCACCCCGTCGACGGCCGTCAAGGCGCTGTTCGTCGCGTACGCCATCGTCACCGCCGTCAACCTCGTCTCCGTCGGCACCGATGTCACGTGGCTCGAATGGGCGTCAAAGCCGCTGCTCATGCCGCTGCTGCTCATCGTGATCCTCCTCTCGGGACGGTCCCTGCCCGGTGCCGCGCTGATGGCGGTCGGTCTGGTGTGCGCCACCGTCGCCGACGTGGCGTTGCTGGTACCGGGGACGATCGCCTTCCTGATCGGCATGGGCTTCTTCCTGGTGATGCAGTTGAGTTACATCACCGTCTTCGTGCGGCTCGGCGCCCTCGGCGGGCTGCGATCCAAGCCTTGGGCCCCGATCGTCTTCGGCGTCTTCTGGGTCGCTTTCCTCGTCGCGTTCTGGGCGGACTTCGCGGAGCTGGCCGTCCCGATCGCCGTGTACAGCCTGGCGCTGACGACCATGGCGACGATCTCCGTCGGCCTGTCGGCGCGCGCCGGAATCGGCGGAACGCTGTTCCTCGTCTCGGACTCGATGATCGCGCTCGGCATCGTCGACCTCGACTTCACCGGCCGGAATATCGCGATCATGACGACGTACATCGCCGCCCAGTACCTGCTCGTCACGGGCTGGCGCCGCGCCACGTCCTGATGCGCGAGAGCCGAGCCGGCGCCGAGCCCGAGCGGGGCGCCGGTCGTCCACACCACCCAGGACCTGACGACACGGACGGCCCGAGGCGTTTGCCGGGAGGTCGGACGGGATCTAGGCTTGCCGCGATGTCAACGCTTCGTGATCTGATCGCGTCCCGGACCGACCTGTCGTCCGGCACCAGCGAACACCTGCACCGGCTCGCCGCCGAGTGGCAGCTGCTCGCCGACCTGTCGTTCGCGGACCTGCTGCTGTGGGCCCCGGCCAAGGACGGCGAAGGGTTCATCTGCCTCGCCCAGGTCCGGCCGACGACGGGCCCCACGGCCTACGACGACGACCAGGTCGGCCGCGTCATCTCCGGGGCCGACGCCGAACACCTCACCGTCGCGTTCACCCAGGGCCGCATCTTCCGGGAGGGCGACCCGGTGTGGCACGGAGCCACACCCGCCCGGCACGAGGCGGTACCGGTGCGACGCCGCGACCGCAGCAAGGTCGTCGCCGTCGTCGCGCGCGACACGAACCTCTCCGGCACACGCAGCCCCAGTCACCTCGAACTGAACTACCTCAAGACCGCCGACTACCTCGTGCAGATGCTCACCGACGGTGGCTTTCCGCCGCCGCTGCTACCCGGCGAACCGACGACGGCCCCGCGTGTCGGCGACGGGCTCATCCGCATCGGCCGCGACGGCCTCGTCCGATACGCGTCGCCCAACGCACTGTCCGCGTACCGCCGCATGGGAGTCACCGGAGTCCTATCAGGAGAGAACCTGGTCGAGCTGACTCGCAAGCTCGTCAACGACGCCTCCGAGGCCGACGACGCGGCGCGGCGCATCGCCTCCGCCCTCGCCGGCGGAACCCCGCGCCGCAAGGAGATGGAGGCGCGCGGCGCCGTCGTGCTCATGCGGGCACTGCCGTTGAGGCCCGACGGTGAGGGCGCGGGCGCTCTCGTCCTCGTCCGCGATGTGACGGAGGTGCGCCGGCTCGACCGCGAACTCGTCACGAAGGAGGCGACGATCCGCGAGATCCACCACCGGGTCAAGAACAATCTCCAGACGGTCGCCGCGCTCCTGCGACTCCAGGCCCGGCGTGTCGGGGTTCCGCAAGCCCGTGCCGCCCTAGAGGAGTCGGTCCGGCGGGTCACCTCCATCGCCCTCGTCCACGAGACCCTGTCGCGGTCCAGCGACGAGTCCGTGGCCTTCGACGCGATCGTGGACCGAGTCTCCTCCATGGCGGCCGAGGTCGCGGCGGCCGAATCGCGCGTCACACTGCGGCGCGACGGTTCCTTCGGGGTGCTGCCGTCCGAGATCGCGACACCACTGGTGATGGTCGTCAACGAACTGGTGCAGAACGCCGTCGAGCACGCATACCGACCGGGCGAGGCCGGCGAGGTCGTCGTCGGAGTGCGCCGCGAGGACGACCGACTGTGGGTCACGGTGCGCGACTTCGGACGGGGACTTCCCGACACGTTCCGTATCGACGCGACTCACCGGCTCGGGCTTCAGATCGTGCGGACACTCGCCACCGGCGAACTCCGCGGCGACATCGACCTGCGCAACCACCCCGACGGCGGCACCGAGGCACGGCTGGAGTTCCTGATCGGCTGAACGCGCGACCCGTTGCGCGTCAGTCGAACCAGACGACGAGCCGGACGTTGGCCGCTCCGTGCTGCTTGGCCAGCACCGACATGACATCGAAGGTCCGCAGGATGTTGCCCAGCAGGTGTGAGCGCTGCGGAACGGGCAGGGCGTCGTCCTCGGTGCCGCGCAGCCACGGGGGCAGGATGTTGACACCCGCCTCCCGTGTCTGTTCCCCGCCTAGGGCGCGACCGGGGTGAATCACCCGATCGAAAGTCGACATTGGCGTCGGCTCGCGTCGCCGCACGGGTTCACCGGCCGAGGCGGCCCAGTCGACCGTCAGGATCTCGTCCCACCCGATCCAGGTCGCGCCGTGACAGCCGTCGACGTCGACGGAGATCTCGTCGGACACATCGGACGGAAGACCACGCCCCTCGGCGACTGGAACGTGGTCGGCGTCGTTTCGGACCCCGAAGAGCATCGCGAACTCGTCGTAGCCGCGACCCTCGTACAACAGCTCGATGTCGATCGCCCGGGTCCAGTCCATGAACTCAGGCCGACATTCGATGTGTCCATGTATGTCGGTTCCCATGCGGCCCACCACAACACGAGCACGGGCATGCCGCAATCGGGTATTCAGTCGCGGTGGTCAGGACAGGATCGATTTCGGGGCTCGTTCGGCGGAGGATCACTCTGGACTCGGGATCATCCTCGTCTCGTCGTGAACGCGATGGTGCCCCGCGTTGTCGCAGAATGGACGGGCTACGGGGGCAAAGCCGAACACGCCTCTGCAACGCCCAGTGTGGCACTGGAGAGCCGAATCTCGGTCCGGCCGTCGCGGTGACGCGACGCGGCAGCTACGGCACGGCGATGGCTATCTTGCGGATACCAGCCAGTCAACCGCGGAAACGGAAACCTCGGCGTCACGGCGAGGCGGGCCCGGTCGCGGGTGTGATGTTGGGTGTGGACGTACGGAGCCGTACCGCCACAAAGACGAGCAACCCGAGCGCGGCCAGCGCGAAGACCGCGTTACCCATGAGGTCCACATTCGGCGGCGCTGGAAAACTCGGCGGCTGAGGGAAGCCGTGCCACGCGTAGGTGACCAAGCCGGCAGCGCCCAGTGCGAACCTGTGCCAGGGTCCCCAGCCCATGCGCCGTGCCCAGCGCAGGATGAGCAGCGTCATCGTGGCGTAGAGAGCGAGGTAGAAGCCGACCGTGATCCACGCGGGCACGATGGACTCCAGCTTGATCCCCACCATGGCGAGCAAGCCGGGGAGCCAGAACGCCAGCCCGGCCACGATGGTGATCGCGAAGACGGTCCACGGGCCAGGTGGCGAGGCTTGGAGGAGGGGACGGCGGAATCGAGCGGACAGGAAAGCGGCGACGATTAGGGCGACGGCCGTGATCAGCGTCCAGGTGATCTGAGCGGCCGACAACGGGTAGATGGCCGGACCCGCAAGGGCGATGGGCACCGCGCCACCTAGCACGAATAGGACGGCTGACACGGTGAACCCGACCTTGCCGAGCCACGGCGTGTCCGGCCGGCGTGAACCCGCCTCCACCATCGAGATCGGCACCGCGATGCTCCACACCCCATGGATGGCCAGAACGAACACGGTCCAGTAGGCACCGATGCCGAGCGCCGGAATGAATCCGTAGTCGAGCAACCGCAGCCCGACATAGTCGGGATTGAACAGCGACCGGGTGAGCAGGCCCTCCTCGATCACGGCATAGGCGAGCCCGAGCAGGATGATCCCCGGCCACCCCAGCCGCCACCGGCGAGCGACCTCACGGATGAGCAGCGCGCCGCCACCATAGAGCGGAATCATCCCGATGATCATCGGTAGGGCATTGATGGCTATGTTGCCGAGCAAGTACTCGCCGACCAGCGGCGCGAGAACCAGCAGTCCGAGTGCCGGAAGAACTCGTTGGAAGGCGGGTGCGCGGTCGAGGGACGGAGTGACCGACTTGTCGCCGTAGTACGTGTTCATCATGATTGAAAGCTACGTTGCTTTCATAAATTCTACAATTCACGAATGTGCGTAATCGCAGCTAAAGACCAATATATTGATGCACTGACGGTGGAACTGAATGCAATGAAACATTGCATTGTATGGCATCGAATGCAATAGTGGTCTCATGCCAGAAGGAAGGTTGACCCTGCAGGACCGCCGGCGCATCGCGACCGGCCTCGCCGAAGGCCGCTCCTACGCAGAAATCGCCAGGCGCCTGGACCGGCCGACCTCGACAATCAGTCGTGAGGTCGGCCGCAACGGCGGCCCCAGAAACTACCGCCCCGAACGTGCGCACCAGGCGACAGCGCGGCGGGCGCAGCGCGGCGCCGCGGCACGTTCGCCCGCGACCGAACCCAAGGACCGAAAGCTCCTCGAGGTGGAAGAGGGCGCAGTCGAGATGGCGATCGGGATGGGCCTGCCGAAAATGGTGGCGCGCGTGCTCATCGGTCTGTGGCTGAGCGAGGACGGCAGACTCACTGCGGCCGAACTGTCGCGTGGGCTGAAAGTCAGTCCCGCCTCGATCTCCATGGCGGTCGGCTACCTGACCCGGCAGGGGCTGATCAGGCGCGAACGGGATCCGCAGCGGCGGCGCGACGTTTACGTGGTCGACGACGACGCCTGGTACCACTCGACGGTGATCAGCTCGCGGCAGACGCTCGCGGCGGCGGAGATCACGAAGGCGGCGGGGCAGACGCTCGGGCTCGACACGCCCGTGGGACGCCGGCTGGCCAGGGGCGGTGCGTTCCTGGAACGGATCAGCCTGGACGTTCTGGCGTCGGCCGAACGCTGGCGCGACCTCCCGCCGTGATCAGTCCGCAGGGGTAGTGCTCCGGACGTCAAGCTTCGGTTCAATTGGCTGATTCAACGCCCACGAGGCCCTGTTCGACCCGCGTAACGAAACTCCATGTACCTCGGTTCCCATGCGGCCCACCACAACACGAGCACGGGCATGCCGCAATCGGGTATTCAGTCGCGGTGGTCGGGACAGCGGCAAGGCGATTGCATCAGAAGCCTTGCTCGCCAACGACTTTGAGGCCCCCAAGGACGCTCCCGGCGCGTCTCGTCGGCATCGGTCTCGGGGCCCTGTTCGGCCGGGGATCACCCTGGACCGACCTCGGGATCGGCGTCCTCATCGGAATCGGCGTCGGCTCCGTTGAAACGGTCGGCCGGTGGCGAAGTCCACCGTGTGTCAACGCTCCGGCGCGAGAAAGCCGACCTGCACGAGCCAGTCCTGGGCCACCGCGGTGGGGTTCTCGCCGTAGACGTCAACCCGACCGTTGAGCTCGCGCATGGTGTCGGTGTCGAGCTGCTGGCCAAGCTCGTCGAACATCTCGATGATCTGTGGATACCGCTTCGCGATGGGTTCGCGGACGACGACGACCGGTTCGTACAACGGGAAGTACATCTCGTCGTCGACGAGCGTGACGAGGTTGTTGGCGGGAATGCGCCCGTCGGTGCCGAACACCTCCCCGAAGACGCAAGTGGTGCCGATCTCGCCGTAGACGATCCCGGCATCCATGATCGACACTTGGCCCGCCGGGATGTCGAGTCCGTACGCCTCCTTCATTCCGGGCCAGCCGTCGCCGCGCGCGGCGAACTCGTTCTCCAGGCAGAAGGTCTGTTCATCCGGGGGCAGGGAGGCGATGTCGCTCAGGTTCTTCAGGTCGTGCTCGGCGGCGGCCTCCTCGGTGACGGCGATCGCGTAAGTGTTGTTGAACGGAGCGGGCTTCGTTCCCCAGACGAGCTGGTTCTGCTCGAGGTCCTGCGCGGACAGCGCGGCCAGCACGGCGGCCTTGTCCGCCAGGTCGACCGGTTCACCGTCCGGCCCGCGATCGCCGTCAGTATGTCCCAAGTAGACGACCCAGCCGGTGCCGGTGTACTCCCACATCACGTCGGCGTCGCCCCGCAGTAGTGACTCCCGCGCGTTGGTGCTGCCCTTGGTGTTGGTGTTGTCGACGACCTCCGCGCCCGCCGCCGACAGCACGAGCGACAGCATCTTGCCGAGGATCAACTGCTCGGTGAAGTCCTTGCCGGTGGTGACGACGCGGGCGCCGTCCAGGGAGTCGAAGCGTTCGAGCTCCGGGCCGGGCTTGACCTCGGGGATGTACTGCGACGCCGGTTGCAGCCCGCACGCGGCCAAGGCCAACGACGCGATCCCGGCGGCGAGCGCACGCGCGAACCTCATCACATTCCCTTCGGGTGCAGATACCGTTCGGCGATCGCGGCGAGCCAGTCCACCGTCAACGCCAGGATCGCGATGAGGACGCTGCCCGTGATCAGCACCGGGAGCTGGTACAGCTTGACGCCGGTGATGATGAGTCCGCCGAGTCCTCCGCCGTTGATGAACGCGGCGAGCGCGGCGACGCCGACGTTGAGGACGAGCGTCGTGCGGATTCCGGCGAGGATGACGGGTACCGCCAGCGGTACTTCCACGCGAAACAGAACGGCGGGGGCGGACATGCCGATCCCTCGACCGGCGTCGATGAGCGCCGGGTCGACCTGTTGCAGCCCGACGAGCGTGTTCCGCAGCGCGGGAAGGATGCTGTAGGCGACGAGCGCGATGATCGCGACCCAGAACCCGATGCCGAGCCACACCGCCAGCAGCGCGATGACCCCGATCGCCGGTGCGCCCTGGCCGATGTTGGCGAGCGCGAGGACGACCGGCAACGCGCCACGAGATCCCTTGCGGGACAGCACGATGCCGAGGGGAATCGCGATCGCGAGCACGATCACGGTGGAGACGACCGTCAATTGGAGGTGGGCCAGGATCTCCTCGGCGAGCGACGTGACGTTGATGGACGCCTGTTCGCTCTCGTTGAGGTCGGCCCCGTTGAGGTAGATGAGGAGGGCGACGAACGCCGCGAGGATCACGGCGGGCGAGGCGAGCAGCGCCCACGGCTTCTGTTTCGGGTCGGCGGGGGTCGCGCCGACCGCTTGGACCTCGTTCTCGGCGAGTGTGGACGTCACCGGGGCCTCCCGAGGCCCTTCGCGCGTTCGCGCAACCGCCCAATCGCCTGCTGGACGGTCTCCAGCGTGACGCTGCCGACGTACTTTCGCCGGACGGTGACGGGAACCCAGTTCGCGTCGGATTTCAGCAGCGCCTCAAGCGCCTCCCTGACGGTGGCACGGCCGTTGATGGTGGTGTGGACCTTGTCTCCGGCGTCACCGATCTCGCCGCGCAGGTCTTCGAGAGTCTCAGCGGACAGCCAGCGGTCGGGTCGCTGGTTCGCGTCGAGGACGACGGCCCACGGCGTGTGCGAGCGGGCCACGCGACGGCGCACCTCCTCGGCGGGTTCGTCGCGGCTGGCGACGACGATGTCGGCGAGTTCGATGTCGGCGAGCCGGGTGACGTTGAGGAGTTTCATCGCACCGCCCGCGCCGATGAAGCCGCGCACGAAGTCGTTGGCGGGGTTGGCCAGGATCGCGGCCGGTTCGTCGTACTGGACGATGGTCGATCCGGTGGTGAGGATCGCGATCCGGTCGCCGAGCTTGACGGCCTCGTCGAAGTCGTGCGTGACGAAGACGATGGTCTTGCTCAGTTCATCCTGAAGGGACAGTAGTTCGTCCTGGAGGTGTGCTCGGGTGATCGGATCGACGGCGCCGAACGGCTCGTCCATGAGGAGGACGGGCGGATCGGCCGCGAGCGCGCGGGCGACGCCGACGCGCTGTTGCTGACCGCCGGACAGTTGACGGGGATACCGGTCGGCATACTGGCCGGGCTCGAGGCCGACGAGATCGAGCATCGCCTTGACACGCTCGGCGGTCTTGGTGGGACCCCACTTGAGCATGCGCGGGACGAGCCCGATGTTCTCGGCGACGCTCATGTGCGGGAACAGGCCGCCGGCCTGGATGACGTAGCCGATGTGACGGCGCAGCGCGTTCGGTTCCTTCTTGCGGACGTCCTCCCCGCCGATGAGGATCTCCCCACTGGTCGGTTCGATGAGTCGGTTGATCATCCGCATGGTGGTGGTCTTGCCGCAGCCGGATGGTCCGACGAGCATGACGATCTCCCCCGCCGGGATCGTCAGATCGACATTGTCGACGGCGGGCACCCGCTGGCCCGCGAAACGCTTGGTGACGCCCCTCAGTTCGATGGCGACACCGGCGCCGGTGGTGGAATCAGACACGCAGTCCCCTCGCGGTCGTGAAGCGTCCGATGACGACGAAAGCGGCGTCGAACAGGAGCGCCAGAATGATGATCCCGATCGTTCCGGCCAGGATCGCGTTCAGCGAGTTCGCTCCGCCGAGGCGGGCGAGCCCGGAGAAGATCTGGTCGCCGAGCCCGGGCCCGGAGACGTAGGCGGCGATCGCTCCGACGCCGACGGTCAGCTGGGTCGCGACCCGGATGCCGGTGAGCACCACGGGCCATGCCAGCGGAAGCTCGACGCGCGTGAGGATCGCGACGCGGTTCATGCCCATGCCGCGCGCGGCATCCACCATGGAGGGGTCGACGGTGGACAGTCCGACGATCGCGTTGCGCACGATCGGCAGGAGGGCGTAGATCGTCAGGGCGATGACCGATGGGGTGACGCCGAGACCGAAGACCGGGATCATGAGGCCGAACAGGGCGAGCGACGGAATCGTGAAGATGACGCTGGCCGTGCCGGTCGTGAGCCCGGCGAGCCAGGGCGTCCGGTAGGACACGATCGCGAGCGTGATGCCGATGATCGCGGCCAGCAGCACGCATTGGAACACCATGCTGGCCTGCTGGTAGAACTCGAACAGCAGCAGACCGGCGTTCTCGGCGACGTACGACAAGAACCCCACCGCGCCCCCCATTCGCCGTGTCGACCGTCCGCCGTCGAGGGTATCGCCGCGATCGAGGTTTCGAGGGCGCCACACGGGACATTGCCCGGGAAAGGACGGCTGGTCAGAACAGGGTCGGCGGGGCCTCCGGCTCGGGTGGTGGGGTCGGCGGCGGAGTGCGGTGCCGACGGCGGCCGTCCACACCGAACTCACGGGTGTACTGCCGGATCAACGCCGAGACGTGGTCGCGGTAGTCGCGGCGGGCGTAGGAGCCGGTGCCGTAGAGGCGCCGATAGGGCTCGACGAGATGTGGGTGTTCCCGGCGCAGCCAGTCGGAGTACCACTCGCGCGCGCCTGGTCGAAGGTGCAGCACGATCCCGGTCACGCTGACGGCGCCCGCGTCGGCGCAGGCCGAGACCGCCGAACGCAACGCCTCCGGTGAGTCCGTCAGATACGGCAGGATCGGCGCCATCAACACTCCACAATCGATGCCACTGTCGTTGAGGCGGGCGCACACGTCGAGCCGGGACGACGGACGGGGCGTGCCGGGTTCGACCGCGCGCCACAACGCCGGATCGAGGAAACCGACCGAAACGGCGGCGCTGACGTCGGTGACCGTCGCCGCGTGCGCGAGCAGTTCGAGGTCACGCAGGATCAGCGTGCCCTTGGTGAGGATGGAGAAGGGATTGGCGTGATCGGTGAGCGCGGAGATGATGCCGGGCATGAGGCGGTACCGACCCTCAGCGCGCTGATAACAGTCGACATTGGTGCCCATCGCGATCGGGGCGCCGGACCAGGACGGGCGCGCGAGCTCGGCGCGCAGGCGTTGGGCGGCGTTGACCTTGACGATGATCTTCGAGTCGAAGTCCTCTCCGTAGCCGAGATCGAGATACTCGTGGGTCTTCCGGGCGAAGCAGTAGACGCAGGCGTGACTGCACCCGCGATACGGATTGATGGTGTGTCCGAACGGGACGGCCGACGCCGCCGAGACCGTGTTGATGATCGACTTGGCGTGGATCTCGTAGAAGGTCAAGCCGGCGAACTCGGGGGTGTCGAAGGTCCGGGTGACGGCGCCGCGCGCGATGAGCGGCGGCGCCGCCGACTCGTCGTCGAACAATCGGAGGGGCTCCCAGCGCATGACGTCAGCCTAGAACACCTGTTCGATTGTTGCCTGACCAGGGATGACGTTCGCTTTCACCCCCTTGGGACGCAAGCGATCCACCGAGTTCCAGCGCGCCATTGACGCCTGGACACTCAGTCGCGCGCGACGACCCTGAGGACGTCGACGTCGTTCGGGTCCTGGTCGACGCCGAAACCCGCGCCGGTCAACGCCTCCGTGTATCGGCGCAGTTCCTCCGGCATGTCGATCTCCTCGTCCTCGAAGCCGTCGTCCGCCTCGCAATGGAAGACCTCGATGTGACCATCCCCGCCGGAGACGACGAAGCCGGAGTGAAAGCGGCCGTGCGGCGTGATTCCGGCGGCGACGAGTGCCGCGCGCGCCCGATCGGCGTCGGTCACGGGTTCCTGTGCCTCGGCCTGCTCGGAGCGGGAGAGCAGAGAGCGTCCCTCGGTCAGCGCGACCAGGATCGCTCGCCGATTGAGATCCCAAAAGGACTCGTCCAGCAGACTGACGGCCCGGCGGGACCGAGTACCGAGGTCGCTGGGTCTGTCGTCCGGCAGCAGGGGTCGGCCGGCCCACTGATTCACCTGGACCCGGTCGGGATGATCCACCACGAGGAAGTTCTCCGCCACGGCGAGCTCGGCCGTCAAACCCGAGTGAAAGCGCATGAGGTGTTCCTCCACGATGACGACCTCGGCCGTCACGTCGCCGCGGATCCGCGTCCAACCATGGTTGTAGTAGCCGTACAGGGCACCGTCGATGACGGCGGAGCCGTCCACCAGAATCGCGCTGCCACCCGTTCCGACATTGGCGGCCCGCAGATCGCCACGCACCCACAGGAACGGCCCGAAGTCACTCTCCCAGTTGGAGACGCACCCGGAGACCGTCAGTGAACCGTCGACGATCAGGCCGAGCGCGGCAGGTTCGTCGGGACGCTCGACACCGAGCGAACGATCCAGCCGGAAGAAGTCGAGTTCGAGTTCGTCGACGGTCAGGTCGCCGTCGACGACGAGGACCATGTCGTCGTTGGCGGCCTTGCCGTCGAACGACGCGCGAAACCCGAAATGGCGGTCGGCGTCGTCGGCGCTCATCAGCCGCACGGAAACGCCTATGTGGTCCGAAGAGCTCGTCATTCCAGTACAGTAGGCGCGCTCACCGACATCGATCGCCGGAGGCCGCGATGACGTCCATCCACACCGTACGCCCGACGCACGAGGGCGATCTGCTGGTGAACGGGCATGCCCGCGTGCCCGGGAAGTTGACGGTGACGGGTTCGCTCACGGTCTACGGCGTCCTGTTCGATGAGGGCCCGGACTGCCGGATCACGGTCGGCGGCGAACTGACGGCGGCGGGTGTCTTCGTCGACGGCGATCTGCACGTGACCGGCGACATCCGCGCGGAAGTGCTGTACTGCGCGGCGATCCCGGACACCACCCCGAAGACCGGCGTGATCCACTCTCGACTGATCATGGAGGACGACTACCGACGATGGCGATCCCGCCTCGGCGACGCGACGCACGTCGACGTCGCCGCCGATGACCTGTCGGCCGACGGCGAGGTCGTCCGGAGACTGCGAAAGTTGCTGACACCGGACGTCTTCGACGCCAACGGTTTCGATCACCGCGCCCTGTTCGACCTGATGATCGACGGGAGGCCGGTCTTTCTCCCCGGCTAGGGAGCACGGGGCGGCTCCGCCAACACCTCCGGATGCCGCAATCCCATTCCCGACAACGCGATCATGCCGTGCCGACGGTAGTAGTCGACGAGGTTGGCATCGCAAACCAGGTCGATGGAGTACATGTGCGACAACGCGGCGGTGACGTGGCGCAACAGTTCGTCGCCGATCCCCCGGCCCTGATACGCGGGCAACACCTCGAGCCATGGAATGAACGCGGTCAGCACACCGTCGCTGATCGCGGTCACGAAGCCGACGACCGTGCCGTCCTCGACCGCGAACTCGACCGCGCTGCTGCCCGCGAGCGCGGCGGCGAACTGGCGCTGGTCGAGACGTCGCCCCCATCCGACGAAGTGGTCGGCCGCCACGGGCGCGGGACCGTCTTCCCCCTCGACATGTACTGGATCCTGCGCGCCAGCGTATCCGGCCCGCGAGGTCCATATAAAACTCGACAGTGTCCAACACAATGGACGAACGGGGCGCGGGACCCGCGCCGTGTCGAGGGAACGGTTCCACCCGGCGCAGAACGCGGACCGGACCACGTGTGGACCGTCGACCTGGGCCGTCAGCCGAGCTCGGCAATGTCCTCGGCGGTCAAACTCAGCGCCCCGGCGGCGACGTTCTCCTCCAAATGTCCCAGGGAACCGGTGCCGGGAATCAGCAGGATGTTCGGCGACCGAGCCAACAGCCAAGCGAGGGCCACCTGCGGCACGGTCGCGCCGTGCCGATCGGCGACCGTTCGCAGGCGCTCACCCGTGAGCGGCTGAAACCCGCCGACTGGGAAGAACGGGACGTAGGCGATCCCGGCCTCCGCGCTCGCGTCGACAAGCGGGTCGTCCTCCCGTCTGGCCAGGTTGTAGTGGTTCTGGACGCAAACGATCGGTGTGACCGCGCGAGCCTGGTCGAATTCGGCGACAGTGACGTTGGAGACCCCGAGGTGCCGGATCAGCCCCTCCTCGCGCAGCACCGCCAGCGTCTCCAGGGCGACTGGCAGCGGTGTCGTGGAGCGCTCGAGCTCGCCCATCCGGAGGTTCACCACGTCCAGACGGTCCACGCCGAGCGAACGGAGATTCGCCTCAACGCCACGACGCAGGTTGTCGGGAGTGAGGCCGGTGAGGTCCGCCGGAGGCAGTTCGAGGTCGGAGCCTTCGACGAGCGCACCCAGCTTCGTCACGATCGCCAGGTCCTCCGGGTAGGGGTACAGCGCCTCGCGGATCAGCTCGTTGGCGGCCACCCCGTCGCGGGAGTAGTAGTTCGAGGTGTCGATGTGATTCACCCCTAGTTCGACGGCCCGACGCAGGATGCCGAGAGCCGCCTCCCGGCTTGGCCGGTTCCCCTGCGGCCAACCGACGAGCCGCATCGCGCCGTATCCGACCCTCGCGATGCTCAGGTCGCCGCCCAACTCCCACCGTTCCATCGTCGTCACGATCGCCCACTCTAGGGGCCGACCACGATCCCACCGCACCAAGGCGACAGGGAAGCGGCCGATCGGCGATGGATGCCGCCACAGGAGCAAAGATCGACATGTCTACCAATAGTGATGCCACACTGAACCGGGGCGCGAACACGAGCGACAACGCCCCGGATTCGCGTTCGAGGCGTCGCGTCGGCGAGCCTCAGCATCAGAGGTTTCGAGCCGACGCCGCCACAGTCAGCGATTCACGATCCACTGTGCCTCGTGTGTCACCTTGGGGAACGCCTGAGTGACAAGCGTTCCCAGAGGCCGCGTGGACATTCGCGACAGTGCATAGTGGCGCGCCCGGCAGGGATCGAACCTGCGACCGTCAGATTAGAAGTCTGCTGCTCTATCCGCTGAGCTACGGGCGCGAAACCTAGGCACGTAGTTATGTGTGCCCATGCAAGATTATCGTTCGGCGTCGCGGTCGTGCAGCCGGTTAAGCGCTCCGACCGCGCGGAAGCGAACATCTGTCCGATGCCTCGACCGGCCCCGCGAGGTCGCGGAACGACCCATCATGGCATGAAAGCGACGTATCGCCCAGTTCGTGAAGGCGTCTGGATCCCTTGCGGGGCCTAATGTGAGGTCGATGACAGTTTTCCAAGCAACGACCGAACCTCCAGTTCACGGAGACTCCAGCACTGCGAATGTTACGGATAGTTGCACTATCGGCGACGTTATCATCAACGGCGAAGGAATCATTCGATCGGGTGAAAGGAAAGCCATGCGCATCGCCGAACTCAGCCGGGTATCGGGAGTGTCCGCACCGAGTATCAAGTACTACCTGCGCACGGGTCTCCTCCCATCGGGAGAGCGGACGGCAGTCAACCAGGCCGAGTACGGCGACCGGCACTTGAGACGGCTGCGGCTCATCCGCGCGCTGATCGACGTCGGCGGTTTGACCATCGCGGCCACCGGCGAGGTGCTCGCCGCGATCGATGCCGAAACCGACGACGCCAACGCGGCCCTGGACGCCGCGATGCACGCGACCTTCCCGCACTCGCCCGACGAGGACGACCCGGAGTGGGGCAGGGCTCGGAAGCTCGTCGCCGCCGTGATCGCCCGAAGAGGCTGGAGAATCGCCCCCGACTCGCACGCGGCGTCCAGCCTCATCGCGGCCATCGCGACGATGCGCCGGGTCAGCCGCCGAGACATCACGAACCTGGTCGAGATCTACGCCGAGCAGTTGGAGCGCCTCGCGGACAGGGAGGTCGCCTGGGCCCTCGAATCGACGGAGGTCGACGAGGTCGTCGAGTCGGCCGTCGTCGGCACCGTGATCGGCGGCGCGGTCATCTCGGCGATGCGCCGGGTCGCCCACGAGAACGCGGCCGCAAAGCTGAGCCGCGACCGTCCGGGCAGACCCTCCCATCGATGACCGTCATCTCCACTCGGGCAGACTGTGTGACCGTGGAGACCCGCATCCAACCGTACGAATACCACCCCGCGTCAGTCGTGCTGACCGTCGACGGCGTCGTGCAGAGCACGATCGACCTCGACGACCCCTCGCACCTCATCGACGAGTACTGCCAGCACCTGGGTTTCCTGATCGACGCGATGGCACCGCCGAAGGAGCCCGTTCGAGCGCTGCACCTGGGCGCGGGCGCGTTGGCGATGGCACGGTACGTCGCGGCGACCAGACCCCGGTCGTACCAGCAGGCCGTCGACATCGACCGTGACCTGATCGAGCTGGTGCGCAGAGAAGCGCCGCTGGCCAAGGGAACCAAGGTCAAGGTGCGCATCGGGGACGCTCGCGAGGAACTGTCGGCGGCGCCGGACGCGTGCTACGAGCTCATCATCGGCGACATGTTCTCGGGCTTCACGACGCCGGCTCACGTTACGAGCGTCGAGTTCCTGAACCAGGTCGGGCGGGTGCTGAGACCGGGAGGTTTCTACGCGGCGAACCTGTGCGACGGCGGAGGGCTCGCGTTCAGCAAGGGCATCGTGGCCGCCGCCGTCGAAATGTTCGGCGACGTCTGCGTGATCGCGGATTCGTCCATTCTCAACGGACATCGATACGGGAACCTGATCATGCTCTGCGCCAAGGAGAAGCTGCCACTGGTGGAGTTGCGACGTCGCGTCGCGGGGACCGCGTTCCCGTGCCGGGTCGTACACGGGAACGATCTCGTCCGATTCGTCGGCGGTGTCCGCCCCACGACGGACGACACGGCGAGCACCTCTCTCCCACCGCCGACGATGCGCTTTCGTTGAACGGCGTCAGGAACTGACGCGGTTGGACCGCAACTCGTCGCGGATCTCGCGCAGCAGGGCGATCTCCTCGGCTTCCACGGGCGTGGGCTCCTCGGCCTCGCGGCGGAAGCGCTCGCTGAGCTTCTTGACGGGCAGGACGATCGCGAAGTACACGACCGCACCGGTCATGACGAAGCTGATGACCCCGTTGATGAACTCGGAGTACGGGAAGACGACCCCGTTGATCGTGACCTGACCGCCGACGTCGCCGCCACCGGTGACGAGCTTGATCGCCGGCTCGATGAACGCGCCCGTGAACGACACGACGAGCGCCGTCATCGCCGCTCCCATGACGACGGCGACGGCCAGGTCGACGACGTTTCCGCGCATGAGGAAGTCTCTGAATCCCTTAATCATGCCCGCCAGACTCTCACACAACGTATCGATGACAACACGAACCCCGCCCCATATAGATTGAGGTCGAACGGTTACGCATTGATAAATCTTGCCTACGTTGAGGGGTCGATCGAGAACCGTACGTGACATATCGACCATTACCGTGCGCGAACTCATGATCACTGGCGCACAACGGTTGTGGCGCGGCGGAGGGATTGTCCGTTATGGGCTGTGGGACTCTCCACGCAACCCTTGGCGGCGCCGCGTCGGGGACGTAGCGTGTCGCGGGCTCCACCGAGCCTCCTGGTGTCCACCCGATCACCACTCGGTGAGCGCCGTCGTCTCGTCGCCGATGCCGTGCGTCAATTGTCCATGTCGGACTATCGATCACGACGCCGAAGGCGGGCACGAACTGCCACCGCGAACGACCATCGAAACCGGATTGTCACGGGCGACGGCTGACGGAAGGACCCCTCCCCATGTCCCCGACCCGTCCGGTAACGGCGGTCATTCGAACAATCACTCTCACGGCGATCGCGGCCACCGTCGCGCTCGCCCCGGCGACCGGTTGGGCCGAGCCCACCGACTCCGATCGCCTCGACGCGATCATCGCCGAACACGAGGCGGCGGAAGACCTCTTGGCCGACCTCGAGGACCAACTCGCCGAGGCCGAGGAGGAGGCGACGGACGCCACTCCCGACGTGGCAATCGCACCGGAGACCGTCACCGACGCCACCCGCGCGGTGCCGCGCGACGAATCACCACTGGCGCGCCTGAGCGCCGTGACTCTGTACGGTGTCGCGACGTCCGAGCAACTCGCCGACGCCGTGACGGCGCAGGACACGGCCGCGACGCTCCTCGCTGAACTCCGCGCGGACGTCAAGGCTCAGCGGGCAGCCGTGAAGGAGCTCGCCGTACAGCGCGACGAACTGGCGGCCGACCTGGCGAGCTCTCCCGCTCCGGTCGGCACGACCAGCACGACCGTCTCCGCGGACGGGGCGGGCGCCGTCGCGTTCGCGGTCTCTCAGCTGGGCGACCCGTACGTCTACGGAGCCGCCGGGCCGGACGGCTGGGACTGCTCCGGTCTCACCTCGGCAGCTTGGGCCGCCGCGGGCGGCAGCTTGAGCCACAGCACGTACGCGCAATGGGACGAGACCGCGCGCATCGGCGCCGACGAACTGCGGCCCGGCGACCTCGTGTTCTACAACGGGCTCGGGCACGTCGCGATCTACGCCGGCGACGGCCAGGTCATCCACGCACCGACCACCGGCGACGTCGTCCGGTACGCACCGATCGACATGATGGCCATCGAAGGTTACGGACGACTCTGACCGCGAGACCCGAGCGGGCCTGGCGACACGGAAACGGGNCGGACACCAAGTGTCCGGCCCGTTTCGGGTGGTTCGTGACGGCTGTTTAAGCCGCGGCGCCCATCCTGCTGTTGCTCTTCGATGAGAAGCCGTCGTTGGCGAGCTCCTTCAGCCGCGCCAGCGCCTGGATCTCCAGCTGGCGGATCCGCTCCCTCGACAACGCGAAGCGGTGCGCGACCTCCGTCAGCGAGTGCTCGCGACCATCCTCCAGCCCGTAGCGGGCCTTGACGATGCCGGCGGACCGCTCGTCGAGGTGGCCCAGCATCGTGTCGATGCGTTCCCGCTCGAGACCCGCGATGACGACGTCCTCGGGAGTCGGTTCGTCGGAGTCGGCCACCAGATCGCCCAGGTTGGTGTCGCCGTCGTCCCCGATCGGGGTGTCCAGCGATACCGTGTCCTGCGACCAGCGGATCAGCTCGTTGACGCGTTCGACGGTCACGCCGAGGGCGTTCGCGATCTGCTCCGGCTCCGGGTCCGCCCCGAGTTCACGCGTCAGTTGACGCGCGGTGTTGCGCATGCGGTTGACGTCCTCCACGAGGTGCACGGGGAGTCGGACGGTTCGTTCCTGCTGCGCGATGGCCCGGCTGATCGCCTGGCGGATCCACCAGGTCGCGTACGTGGAGAACTTGAAGCCGCGCTGGTAGTCGAACTTCTCGACCGCGCGGACGAGACCGGTGTTCCCCTCCTGGATCAAGTCCAGCATCGGCATACCGCTGCGCACGTATCGGCGCGCGATCGACACGACCAACCGCAGGTTGGCCTTGATGAACTGTTCTTTGGCCTTCTTACCGTCGAAGATGACGCGTTCGAGCTCGTCGGCGCCGATGCCGGCGGGGATACTGTCGTCCTCGACCAGACGCTGCGCGTACAACCCGGCTTCGACTGCCTTCGCCAGGTCGACCTCGGCCGCCGCGTCGAGCAGCGGGGTCTTCGAGATTTCGTGTAGGTAGACGCCAACCAGGTCGCGTTCCTCCGCGACCTCGTCCGTCCTGATCGCAGTCGTCGTTTCCACGCTCAAGGTTTCCTCCACCCTTCTCGTCCCCCACCACACCGGCGGCTACAAGAGTCACAACAGCGCGAGCGGCTCATTGATTCCATGACCCGTGTCGTATCTGCCACCAATACCAGGCTGTCGCCACCGGCTGGGGTGCCGAAGCGCGTACTGGTGAAGATGACGGTCGACAGCACCGTCACTGATTTGGCCGCGACGTTGCGGACGTTCTTACATAGGAGTACACGCGCTGACGGGCGCAAAGGTTGAGGGACGATAAAGGTAGGAGACACGTCACGGCGTTACGTGACCGCGTCACGTGCGACGGCCGGCTACGGCGACCGCGGTCGTGGCCAGGGCATTCGTCGCCTCGACCCGACGTGAGGCGGCCACTCCGACGAACAGACAGTCGATGACTGTGAGTTGCGCTATACGGCTGGCCGTGGCGCCGGAGCGGAACGTCGTCTCGCGGGCGGCCGTCGTCAACACATGGTCGGACACGGCGGTGATCGGCGACCGGGGATGGTTCGTGAGGCACACGGTCGTCGCGCCTCCGTCGCGCGCGACGCCGAGCGTGTCGACCACGTCCGACGTCGCACCGGAGTGCGAGATGCCGACGGCGACGTCTCCCGGTCCGAGCAGCGCCGCCCCGGTCAACGCCGCGTGCACGTCCGGCCAACAGAAGACGATCAAACCGATCCGGTGCAGCTTCTGAGCGAGGTCGGCGGCGACGAAACCGGAGGCGCCGACACCGAAGACGTCGATGCGACCCGCCGCGCTCAGAGCCGCGACCACCTCGTCGCACACGTCGGCGTCGAGGGATTTCGCGGTGTCCGCCACCGCGTGCGAATCGGCGTATGCCACCGTGTCGATCACCCGGCGCATGTCGGCGCCGACGGGGATGTCGCCGCCCGCGACCTGCTTGTCCGGGGCGTCCTCTCCAGCTGCCGCCGCCTGCGCGGCACGAAGCCGCAGCTGACGGTGGCCCCGCATGCCAAGCGCGCGACAGAAGCGGATCACGGTCGCCTCCGACGTCGACGCGGCCTCGGCGAGCGCGGTGATCGTCAGCTCGGCGACGGCGGCCGGGTCTTTGATCACCACTTGGGCGACGCGCGCCTCGGCGGCGGTCAACGACGGCAGTACACCGTTGATGATCGCGGAGAGGCTCGCGGGAGACTGTCGTTGAGTGGACACGAAACGACCGTACGTGTCGGCGCCGACCGCCGTCAATACAGCATCCGGTCGGGCCCGGTCCGGTGGTGCGTATCGTATTGCGGGTGACTGATCGTTTGGTATGGATCGACTGCGAAATGACGGGTCTGGACTTGACCCGCGACACGCTCATCGAAATCGCGGTGCTCGTCACCGACGCGAACTTGAACATCATCGACGAGGGCCTCGACATCGTCATCGGAACCGATGACGCCCTACTCGACTCGATGGTGCCCGTGGTCAGGGACATGCACGAGAAGTCCGGGCTGACGGAGCTCGTCCGGTCCGCCACCACGACGGTCGCCGAAGCGGAACGGCAGGTGCTCGACTACGTGCGCAAGCATGTGCCCGAGGTGCGCGCGGCGCCGCTGTGCGGCAACTCGATCGCGACCGATCGGAGCTTCATCGCGCGCGACATGCCCGCGCTGAACGAGCATCTGCACTACCGGATGGTGGACGTGTCGTCCATCAAGGAACTCGTTCGGCGCTGGTATCCGCGAGTCTACTTCGGACAACCTCCGAAGGGCATGGCGCACCGCGCGCTCGCCGACATCCACGAGAGCATCCAGGAGCTCGAGTACTACCGGCGCGCGGTCTTCATCCCGCTGCCCGGACCGGACGTCGAGGAGGCGGCGGCGATCGGCCGCAAGGTGGCCGAGGAGGCCAAGGGCGCCTGAGACGACGGAGGCGCGGTGGTCGGACTCGGTTTCACCGACCACCGCCTCCGAACATCGCGCCGAGTCCCGACGCGGTCGGCCGTCACGACAGGTCGGCATGGGTCACCTGCCGAACCACACCTCCTCCATCCCACTGACGAAGCCGTCCGGTCGGCGCACTCGGAACACCGACCAGTTCCGACTCGGCTCGGTCCAGGGGTCGGCGTCGAATCCGTCGAGAGCCCGCCGCAGAACCGGTTCCGGGTCCCAGTCCTCCAAGGTCTCCGGGTCGAAGTCCTCGTCGACGTCGGCGGGCACCATCCCCAGCGCGTCGAGGACCTGACGCAGATCGCCGGTCGCCTCCGTCCCGTCGTCCCACTGCCTGACGACGAGGCGTGGTACTCCGGGCAACGAAACGACACTCTCGGCGTACTCGCCGCCCATGTCCAGGTACACCTCTCCGACGACACGGGCGCCGGGGAATCGTGTCTCCTGATTGGAGATCTCCTCCGTCAACGGCATGTGCAGAAAGTCCGAGGCCAGCCCCGGATCCACCACGTGCGTCACTCGACCCCAGCACCCCACGCGAACATAGTCCAGATCGGAGCGACTCGTGGGTTGCAACGCGTCCATCGCGCAATCGGGCAGTTGCTCCAGAATTTCGTCCACAGTAGTCATATTCTGAACGAACTCCCTGGCGCGCGCCGAATCATGGACTGCCACGTCCGCGCCTTGCACCGGGACCGCCAGCATGACGGTCAGAGTCGTCACTGATTCACGCACGTAGAGCTCATCGGTATCGGTCACCCGCGAAACGATAACCGCGAGGTGCGACAGCGGAACGTCGGCGCTCAAGCGCTTCCGCGTCAACCGGAGGCGACTGTTACGCGGTCATTCGGAGGCACCGGGATCGGCGAGTTCGGCGATCGCGGTGAGGACGCGGGCACGACCGAAACGGTACGCGTGGTCGGCGTTGTAGGCACCACCGAGCGCCTCGCCCGCCTGCGTTCCGATTGCCGTCGCCAATGGATAGTCCGCCGCGGAGATCAACGCGGTCAGCTCGGGTTCGAGCGCGGCCCACCAGTCCCCCGCCGAACCGCGCTCCGCTTCGGCGCGCGCCGCGACCACGTCGGCGGCGGCGGATCGGGCGAAGTTCAGCAGAAAGGTCAGCGCCGAGTCGACGTCGAGTGCGGACAGGCGCATTCCGTCGAAGGCCGCGAGTTCCCGCTCGTACTTCCCGATGACACCCGGCCCCATCGGGGGTCGTTCGGTGTACGCGGCGATGAGCCACGGGTGCGCGAGGTACAGACGGTGGTTGTCGTCGAGAACGTTCCCCAGCCGCTCGATCGGGTCGGTGGCGATCGGCGTCGTGGGCATGTCGCGCAGCGCCTGGTCGACCATGAGCGCGACGAGCGTGGCCTTGTCCGGCACGTGCGAGTAGATGGTCATCGGCGCGACGCCGACCGACGCCGCGACGGCGCGGATCGTCGGGGCCTCGGCCCCGTCCCGGTCGGCGAGCGCGATTCCCGCCGCCACGATCTGGTCGATCGAGACGCGCGCCTTCGGTCCGCGCCGGGCGGGTACCGCTAGGCGGGACCGCCACAACAAACGCAGGAGGCATGCCGGTTCGGAGGCGTCGGTCACTGTCATGTGGCCGATTCTAGCAATTGCCGTACTATGTACGGTGATTGCTGACCGTCAGACGAGAGGATCACCTTTGCGTATCACCGCCTCCGCCATCTCCCTCAACGTTCCCGACGTCGACGCCTCCGCGGGCTTCCTTCGCGACCACTTCGGTTTCACGGTCGACATGTCGGCGGACGGCTTCGTGTCCCTGTCCCGGCCGGACGCGGGCTTCAACGTCATCTACCTGCGGACCGGCCTGGAAACGTTCAAACCGACGTCGATCGCCGGGAGCTCGGGCCAGGGCACGCTCATCGCCTTCGTCGTCGACGACATCGACGCCGAGTGGAAGCGACTGAGCGCGCTCGACCTCTCGATCCCCACCCCGATCGAGACGGAACCCTGGGGAGAGCGTTACTTCCAGGTGATGGACCCGAACGGAATCGTGATCCAGCTCGTTCAGTGGGTCGAGGCCGAAGCCGATCAAACACAGTAGACAATTCGGGTGCCCGGCTGGAACGCCGGGCGCCCGTCGACTCGGAAGGTTCGACGAGTCGCCGTGCCGAAAGCCACCGAGAACGGGTCGCGAATCCCGTTCTGCGCGACCACCCGACGTTCCATACGAGATGACATGGTCATCGCCGTCTTGGCCGCGACGACTCGGCAGATGGCGATCCCACCATGGTCCGGCGATGTCGACACGGGTCGACGTCCACGCTGCGCCCCCTGCGCCGAGCGAGGTTGCGATCGGGTCCCGGGCCGTGCCGTCCGACTCGTCGCCATGCCGTTTCGCGCCTATGTACACCGGGCGATACGGGCCACGCAAGCCCGACACTTCCGCGACGGCTTCACGCCCGACCCTGTCCCTCCCGTCGTGGCGACGGGCAGGGCGTTCGAGAGTCGTCGGCATTCGAGGCTCCGACCGAACGGCGTGAGGCGGTGTCCCTGTACCGGCACATCGGAGGAAAAGCGAAACGGCCGCCCGATCAGCGTTTCCGCCGATCCGACGACCGTTCACAATGGGGTGACCGACGGGACTCGAACCCGCGACATCCTGGACCACAACCAGGTGCTCTACCAACTGAGCTACGACCACCATGTTCGCCGGAGTCGGCGACGCTCAATGATAAACATGGCGTCCACCGCCGCCGCAACCGGGTTTGCGGTTACAACAGGAACCCGTCACCTGCCACGCCTGCGACGCTCAGCGCCGACGGATCGGGGCCAGCGCCTGCGAGGAGTAGGCGACACGGCCGTCGTCACGCAGCACCCCCGACGGCGGTTCGATCTCGACGGCCTCGGTTACCGCCGCCAGGATCGCGGAGCCGCACGACAGCGCGAGCTCCTCCCCTGGACAGTCCTGCGGGCCGTGCCCGAAACCGTTGAACAGCATCTCGGACTGGGCGCTGCCGCCGTCCAGCCATTCGGTGGGCAGGAAGTCGTCGGCGTAGTCGACGCGACGACGATCCCGGTGGCCGAAGGTGTTGACGATCAGGAACTGGGTGCCGGCGGGGACGAGCTCCTCCCCCCAACGGGTGTCGTGCGTCGACTCACGCGTGAGCACCCCCGACGTCGGCCACAGCCGAGCCGCCTCCTGCAACGCGGCGGTCATGTAGATCGGCCCCGTGGTCGTCGGCGGCCGCGCCGCGAGCAGTTGCAGCGCGTGAAAGGTGTTGAGCGCCAAGGTGTCGCCGAGCTTCGTCAGCAGGTGCGCCAACTGCGGGGCCGCGGGCGCCTGCGGGGTCTCGAGTTCGACGAGGTTCGCCGCGACGCTGCCCGGCTGCGGGTCGCGCAGGTAGCTCTCGATCATGACGTTGAAGGCCGGTATCGACGGGTCCGGCCGACCCGAGACCCGGTTGGCGCTGGCCGTCATGGACGCCAGCAGGTCCGTCACGGCCTGGTCCCCCGCCGCCCGCTCGCCGAGGACGACGTGACGGGCGAGCCGCCGATGCAGCTCCAACCACGTGCGGAAGTCCCACTCGTGGTGCGTGTCGACGACGTTCCGCGCCATCGTCCGCGCGGTGGCGGCGTGCGCGGGGTCGTCGGCGGCTTCCGACAGGACCGTGTCGATGAGGTCGCGAACGCGACGCCACTGCGCGCCACGACACAGCGAGACCGCGCCGGGCTGATATTGGCTCATGCCCGCGTGTTTGACGGCGGTGTCCGCCGTGAACGGCTCCGGGGCGCCATAGAGGATCGACGCGATGTCGTCGCGGTGGATGATCAGGAGCGTGCCGACGTTGCCGGTGCGCAACCAGACGGGCGACTCGTCGTGTTCCCGCCGCAGCCGGTCGCACAGGAGGATCGTCTGCAACGCGACGTCGAGTTGCCGGGCGACCTGGCGAACGCGCGGGCGCGCGTGGAACAGGCCCTGGGCCGTCGGCCACGCCGACAGATAGGTGCGAGCGCTCAGGCTGTCGCGCATCGTCGCCCGCGCGGGGTTGCGCATCGACGCGCCCGAGTCATCGAGTTCGCCCGTCATGAGATCACCCTCACGCGAGATCGAGAACACTGAATTGGCCACGAATCAGCGTATATCGACCATATCGGGCGGGGGTGGATTTTCGACTGTAGAGGGTCGATCGCCCGCGACGGGGAGTCGGTTCAGCCGTCGATGACGATGTCCAGCTGGTCGGTGCCCGATTCTTCGACGCGGTATCCGAGGTCGATCAGCGCGGAGGCGAGTCCGCTCCGGTCACCACAGTCGACGTCGGCGCGCAGCAGGTCGGCGCACAGTCGGCCCTTGGTCGCCTTGTTGAAGTGGCTGACGATCGTCCGTTTCACGACCCCGGCGTCGACGCGTTCGCTCAGGACGCGGATAGTGGCCGACTTCCCGGACGGCCGCCACATCGACCGGTACGGCCCGGAACGCAGGTCGACGACGAACTCTCCCTGCCCGATCGGGTCGAGGACGGTCCGCAGTGGGGCCCGCCAGTGCGTGGCGGCGACGATCGACCGATCGTCGGCCAGGTGTGGCAGCTTGACGTTCGCGGAGCACCGATAGGCCGGAATCGGGTCATCCGGTCGGACGGCACCCCACAGGCCGGAGAAGATCAACACCCGCTCGTCGCAGCGCCGCCGCACCGTTTCGTCCATTGTGTTGATAGCGAGCGCGTCGTAGAGGACCCCCGTGTACACCGAGGCGGCGGGAGCCGTTGCGGCCGAACGCAAGGCCACGTTGCGCGCGAGGTCGGCGCGCTGCGTCGGGCCGAGTTTCAGCACGTCGGCGGCATGGTCGGCGTCGCCCGCGCACAGTCGCGCCAAGGAGCCGAGCACGCGTTCGCGGGTCGGGTTCAGTTGCGGCAGAGACAAACGGGCCCAGTCGATCGGGGGGCCGTCGTCCGGCGCCGTCTTGCCTTCCGACGGCGGCAACAGGATCAGCACGGCGCCCCTCCTCGCGTGTTCATGGCAGGTCAGCATAGTCGCGGTCATATCGGGGCCAAGTACGCTGGCGCCGTGGAAACGGGGACGTATAGTCGCTTCGGTCTGCGCACCATCGAAAAAAGACCCACGCAGACGGGCAGTCATCGCACACGAGGAGTCGACGTAATGAACTCTGCCGGGAGCACGTCATCGGCGACGTCGACGACGGTGCACCAGTGGCGCCATCTCGCGCACCGTCATCAGGTCGGTTGGGGAGAGACGCTCCTGATCGCGCTGAACATCCACGGCGTCCGCACCCCCATCGAGGGGCGACAGAAGATCCGGTTGAAAGTCCAGCCTCCCGAGGACGAGGTGTACCAGCTCGTCGTCCCGTCGGGGCAGCCGACCTCGCCGTTCACGATCACCGACAACCAGCTGTGCGTCGACGGCACGCCGGTGGCGGCGGTGGTCGACGTCCGCGCCGACAACGCCGTGAGCGGTTACCTGCGGGCCGCCGGTACCGCCGCGACCATCCACCCCGGCTCGGATGAGGCCTCGGCGGAGGACGGCTACGCGCGGCTGCTCGCCGATCTGGCGATCTCACTTCCAGTCGGGAACACGCTCGCCGATCTGCAGGAAGTCACGGTCACCGGCGCGGGCTACGAGAGCGAGGAGGCCGCGATCGCGGACCTCGCGACCCTGCGCACCGCGATGTCGCGTTTGGACATGACGGCGCGGATCGGCCTGCTGTCGTCCGTCGTGCGCACCCCCGAGGGCATGGAGGCGTTGGCGGAACGGGTCGCGCCGTTCACGCTGTTCGCCGACGCCGAGGCCCCCACCGACGAACTCGTCGGGATGCTCGCGGCGGCGCGCGCCGCCGGACACGAGACGTCGTTCACGCACACGATCGGCAACGACACCCTCGACGTGCTCCGCGACCACCTGCTTCAGTTGGCGCAGTACACGACCGTGTGGCCGTCCCTGTTCATCCTCCCGACGCCCAGCCCGGACACCGACGACGTCGAGCACATCGCCGAGCCGGCGGACCGACTCGACTTCTTCCTCCAGGCGCGGACGATGCTGGAACGGATCTTCGAGCCCACTCAGCTGAAACCGCAACCGTGGCGCTGCTATCGCGGTCTCTGGTACCGCGAGTACGCGGGCGAGCCGCTGCCGGGGCCGTGGATCTAGGACTCGTCGCGCCCGCCGCTCGTGGTCGGTTCACGGACGGCAGTTAACACCGACTCCACCGTGGACGTCGCACTCGCACCACCGAGATCGTCGCGCTGGCCGTAGTTGTACAGCACCGCGAGGATCAACGCGACCACGGCGGCCATGAGCGCGTATCGCTTCATGCGATGTCGTGCTCGCGGCGAGATCATCCACGCGATCGAGCCGACGACGAGCGCGATTCCGACGACGACGTAGAAGCTCGCCATGGCGTCCCTTTCCATCTGGCGGGCCGGAAAAGCGGTGTGCCACCGACCCGACCCGATGTTAGCGTCACCGCATGGATATCCGCATGGTCGATGTGCTCGACGACGATGATTTCGCCGCGTGGCACGCGGTCTTCGACGCCGGCTATCGCGTGGGCCGCGTCGATCCGCCTATCTGGACCGTCGCCGAACTCCTCGTGTCCTATCGCGACCCCGATCGCAGCTGGGAACACGAGCTGTTCGCGGCCGTCGAGGACGGCGTCGTCGTCGGGGCCGCCGAGGTCGAATATCCGCTGCGGGACAACCAGAACCTCGCCGAGTTCGGGATCGCCGTCCCGGCCGAACATCGCCGTCGCGGCATCGGCTCCGCCCTGTACGACGCGGTCGCGGCGCGGATCACCGAGCTCGGCCGCCCCGTCATCGGCACCGCCGTGAATCAGCCGGTGAACGCCCCAGAGGAACCGGGCGTCGCGTTCCTGACGAAACGGGGCCTCACTCGCCGCAACACCGAGGCGCGACGGGTCCTGCGCCTGCCGGTCGAACCGTCCCTGTTGGACCGCATGGAACGGAGGGCGCTGGAGAGGTCCGGCGGCTACCGGATCACGACCTGGCGGGACAGCTGCCCCGACGAATACGCGGAGCAGTACGCCCAGTTGAAGGCGCTGCTGTCGGTGCAGGCGCCCCTCGGCGAGCTCGACTACGAGCTGGAGCACTGGGACGTCGAGCGGCTGCGCGCCGAGGAGCGCGTCACCGCCGAGCAACGCCGGACGATCCTGACGGCCGTCGCGGTCGCCCCGGACGGGACGCTCGCCGGGCACACCCAGATCGCGATTCCCGGCCTGGAGGCGCACAAGGCCTACCAGTGGGACACGCTGGTGCTGCCGGACCATCGTGGACACCGACTCGGCGCGCTGCTGAAACTCATCAACCTGCGCCGACTGGCGGAGTTCCGCGACCGGGATCGCATCGAGACGTGGAACGCCCTACAGAACGACCACATGAACGCGATCAACGACGAGCTCGGATTCGAGACCGTGGAGCACTTCGAGGAGTGGCAGAGCGGCAGCGCCGACTGACGCCGCCACGAGCGGGTTTTGCGACAATGGACCGATGCGATACGGCAACGACGTCCTGTCCGGAGACTGGCGACACCCGAAACGGCTGCCCGTCCCGGAGGTCGAGGCCGCACCCGGTGTCGTCGTGGAGGAACCGGGCAGCGGCTTCTGCGGCGCCGTCGTCGGCTGTGCCCCCGACCATGTGACGCTCGAGGACCGGCACGGCAAGCACCGGGTGTTCCCGTTGCTGCGCGCCGGTTTCCTCATCGACGGCGCCCCGGTCACCCTGGTGCGACCCCGCCGCGCCGCGACGGCCCCCCGTCGCAGCGCGTCCGGTTCGGTCCTCGGTGACGACAGGGCGAAGGTCGCCAAGGCGAGCCGGATCTACGTCGAGGGCGTCCACGACGCGGCACTCGTCGAACGGGTGTGGGGGCACGATCTTCGTGTCGAAGGAGTCGTCGTCGAATACCTGGAGGGAATCGACGACCTTCCCGCCATTGTGGATGAATTCGACCCCCGGGCGGACCGTCGCCTCGGCGTGCTCGTCGACCACCTCGTCGACGGCTCGAAGGAGAGCCGGATCGCCGCTCGGGTCACCAGCGCACACGTTCTCGTCTGCGGACACCCGTTCATCGACATCTGGCAGGCGGTGAAGCCCGCGAGCGTGGGCATTCCGGAGTGGCCCGTCGTACCGCCGGGACGCCCGTGGAAGGAGGGCGTGATCGACGCCCTCGGCTGGAACTGCGCGCCCGCCGACGCGTGGCGGCGCATCCTCGGTTCCGTCAACGACTACACCGACCTGGAACCCGCGCTCCTCGGCGGCGTCGAGGAACTCATCGACTTCGTGACGGAACCCGGCGCGCGATAGCCGCGCCGATCTGCGCCGGAGCCGAAACCATTGGGGCGGAGTCGATCTCCTGTCGCGCGGCCTTCCGCCGGTGACAGGAGCGCCGGACCGTATCGTGAGGCGCATGGAATACCCCACTCTCGTCGCCCGGCTCCGCGACACGTTGGCCGCGGATTCCCGTGTCGCGGGCATCTGGCTCGTGGGCAGCCGTGGGCGCGGTGAATCCGATGAGCACAGCGATGTCGACCTGCTGGTCGCCGCCGCGTCGGACGACGTCGACAAGCTCAGCGGCAGCGTCATCGACCTCGTCTCCGCGGCGTTCCCGCTCGTCTACTCGCAGCAGTTGGGCGCCGCCCCGATATTCAACTTCATCACCAAGGAATGGCTCCGTTTCGACATCTCCCTGTGCGGCACCGAGGCCCTGTCGCGGTATCGCAGGGACGGCGCCCAGTTGGTGCACGGCAGCGACGACCTCGACGCGCTCCTGTCGGACGCGACGCACGAGCTCGGCGCGGACGCGGCCACCGTCGAACGTCTCACCATCGAGTTCATGCGGGTGCTCGGGCTCCTGCCCGTCGTCGTGGGTCGCGACGACATCGCGACCGGTGTGTCCGGGGCGGCGCTGGTCCGCAATCTCCTCATTGAACTGATGAAGCAGGACGCCGTGGTCGTGGACAGGGGCGGCATGCTGTCGGCCAGACGGGTCCTGCCCGATCGGCACTACGAACAGCTGCGCGCGCTGCCGCCCCTGCACAGCGACTCCGGCTCCGTCGTCGCCTACAACGTGACGTGCGCGCGGTTGTTCTTCCCGTTGTCGCGCATGCTTTACGGGCAATGCGGGTTGGCTTGGCCGGACGGCATGCACGTCGCGCTCGCCGAACACCTGCGGGCCACACTCGACATCGAGTTGATCTCGTAGGGCCGACGTCAGGCGTGCCGCTCCGCGGCCGAGCGCAGTACGCAGAACTCGTTGCCCTCGATGTCGAGAAGGACCGCCCACCCGGAACCGTCCGACCGCCGGTGGTCTTCCGAGAGGGTCGCGCCGAGCGCGAGCAACCGCTCGACCTCCTCGTCGCGGGGCCGGTCGGGGCAGAGACACACGTGCAGGCGGTTCTTGCCGTTCTTGGGTTCCGGGACGGCCTGGAAGTACAGATTCTGGGAGTCCGTCAACGGCAGGGAGAGCTCGGGATCGCCGGGTTCGGCGTCGACCAGCGGGCGGTCGAGGACGGCGCTCCAGAACTGGGCGAGCCGATACGGATCGGCGCAGTCGATCGCGATGTTGTGAATCACAGTGGACATATGTCTCCTCGGGGGTTCGATGTCCCGTCTATCGTCGACGAGTCGTGGGCGTGACTTGATCATCGCAACCCGATCGCGGCGAAGGAACCGAGATTCGTCACGTGGGGCGGCTTTCGGACGGTTGGACGACGGGAGGAGACGCCGGGGTCGGTCAAGTCTCGTCAGTCACCGCTTCGGGGGTGATGAACCTGTGGTGCCGGATTCCAGTGGTGTCGACGAAGGCGGCGCGCCGAGGGCGACAATGGCGGGATGACCGACGTGATCGAGCTTCTTCGTCGACGGTGCGCGACCCTGCCCGAGGTCGTCGAGCGGGTGAGCCATGGTGAACCGGCGTGGTTCGTCCGGGGCAAGCGGATGTTCGTCACCGCGGCCCAGAACCACCACGACGACCGGGTCGGGTTCTGGTGCGCCGCACCCGAAGGCGAGGCCGCAGCCGCGGTGGCGGCGGATCCTCGGCGCTTCTTCGTACCGCCCTATGTGGGCACACGCGGGTGGCTGGGCGTGTACCTCGACGTCCCCGGGATCGACTGGGACGAGATCACCGAGATCGTCACCGACGCCTACCGTGCGGTCGCGCCGAAGCGGCTGGCCGCGACCCTGGACGATTGAGACGGGCGGGGCCGAGACGGCGCCCGCCCGCGCGTCAGGACTGTTCGGCGGCGATGTCGCGCGCGCGGTCTCGGGCGGCCTCGACGGCGTCGGCGAGCGCGGCGCGGACGCGGTGTCGTTCCAGTTCCCGAACGGCGTTGATGGTGGTCCCCGCCGGGGACGTGACCGCCTCGCGCAGTTGGACGGGGTGGCTGCCCGCCTCCTTGAGCATCGCGGCGGCACCGACGGCGGTCTGGGTGATGAGTTCGGACGCGATCGTGCGCGGCAGACCGAGCAGGATCGCGGCGTCCGTCATGGCTTCGACCAGGTAGTAGAAGTACGCGGGACCGGAGCCCGACAGCGCGGTCACGGCGTCCTGGTGGCTCTCGTCGAGCCTCATCGTCTTCCCGAGCGGCGCGAACAGGGATTCGGCGAGCGCCAGGTGATCGCTCGTCGCGGAGGTGCCGGCCGACAGGACCGTCATGGCCTCGTCCACAAGGGCGGGCGTGTTCGTCATGGCCCGGATCACGGGAGTGTCGGTGGGTAGCCGCTTCTCGAAGAACGATGTGGGCAGACCGGCGCACAACGAGACGAGCAGCTGACCGGGTGGGTAGGAGCCCAACAGCTCCTCCAGCAGCGCCCCGGCGTCCTGGGGCTTGACGGCGACGACGGTGATGTCGGCCGCCGCGACGGCCTCGGTGGTCGGCAGAACCCGGATGCCGAGCGCGGCCTCGAGTTCGGCGGCGCGGCTCGGCCGCCGCGCGGTGGCGATCAGGGAACCGGCTTCCCAGCCGGAGCGCAATAGTCCTGACAGGACGGTCAGGCCGATCTTCCCGGCCCCCAGGACAGCTACCGTGGTCATGGTGTCACTCCTAACGACCACTCAAGGTTAGGGCCCGACGAAGCGCGACGGCACGGCGGTGCCCGTGGCGAAACGGCCGGTGAGCCGCGACCGGTGCGTTAGAACGGCTCGGAGCCGGTTCGGCTCCGAGCCGTCATGCTGAATCGTCCCGTCGTCTCGGGCCGTGTGAAACGATCCCGCTCGGTCGGGCGGGACCGGTCCGCCGCCGCGAGCGCTCCGCCGCGGACGGAACGAACGTCAGGCGGCCAGCGCCCGCGCGAAGACCTCGACCGCGTGGTCGAGCTCCGCCGGCGTGATGGTCAGCGGCGGCGCGATGCGGACCGTCGTCACGTGGGTCTCCTTGCACAGCACGCCTTCGGCGGCCATCCGCTCACACACGAGGCGAGCCGACGGGGCCTTGTCGGACAGTTCGACGCCGGCCCACAGGCCGCGAACCCGCAGCTCCTTGATCATCGACGGGTCGAGGGATTCGAGCCTCTCGATGAGGTGCTTCTCGAGTTCGAGAGCCCGGTCCTGCCATTCGCCGGTCTTCAACATCGCGATGACCTCACGACCGACGGCGCACGCCAGCGGGTTTCCGCCGAAGGTGCTGCCGTGCTGGCCGGGCTTGAAGACGTCCATGACGGCACGGTCGGCGACGATCGCCGACAGCGGGAGAATGCCGCCGCCGAGGGCCTTGCCGAGGATGTAGATGTCGGGGCGGACGCCCTCGTGGTCGCAGGCGAAGGTGTGGCCGGTCCGGCCGAGGCCCGACTGGATCTCGTCGGCGATGAACAGCATGTTGTTGTCATCGCAGATCTGACGCAGTTCGGTGAGCCAACCATCCGGCGGAAGCAGCACACCCGCCTCGCCCTGCACGGGCTCGACGAGGACGGCGACCGTGTTGTCGGTGATCGCGTTCCGGACGGCGTCGGCGTCCCCATAGGCGACGATGTCGAAGCCCGGCGTGTAGGGGCCGAAGTCGTCGCGGGCGGTCGCGTCCGTGGAGAAGCTGATGATCGTCGTGGTGCGGCCGTGGAAGTTGCCATCGAAGACGATGATCCGCGCGGATTCGGCGGCGACGCCCTTCTTCTGGTAACCCCATTTGCGGGCGGCCTTGATCGCCGTCTCGACGGCTTCGGCGCCGGTGTTCATCGGCAGGACGGCGTCCATGCCGGCGAGTTCGGCGAGCTCGGCGCAGAAGTAACCGAGCTGGTCGTTGTGGAACGCGCGGCTGGTGAGCGTCAGCTGGTCGAGTTGCTTGTGGGCGGCGGCGACGAGGCGCGGGTGCCGGTGGCCGAAGTTCATCGCCGAGTACGCCGACAGCAGGTCGAGGTATCGGCGGCCGTCGGCGTCGGTCACCCACGCGCCCTCGCCTTCGCGCAGGACCACCGGGAGCGGGTGGTAGTTGTGCGCGCCGTGCTGGTCTTCAAGGTCCAAAATGGCCTTGGTGGGTACTGTCGACATGGTCCTCACCTTTGAGTCGGTTCACGTGATGTATGCGCTGGTCAAAACGGCCGAGGGGTTGGCGGACAGAGTCAACGGCGACACCTCTCCGCCCGCGGCCACCAACAGGCTACCGACCGCCGCGATCATGGCCCCATTGTCGGTGCACAGCCGGGGCGGCGGCACTCGCAGCGTGATTCCGGCTGCGGCACAGCGTTCCTCGGCGACGGCCCGCAGACGCGAGTTCGCGGCGACCCCACCGGCCATGACCAGTGTGTCGATGCCGTGGTCGGTGCAGGCCAGGACCGCCTTGGCGGTCAACACATCCACGACGGCCTCCTGAAAGGACGCCGCGATGTCCGCAATGGGCACGCCCGCGCTGTGCTTGGCGTGCCAGCGGGCGACGGCGGTCTTCAAACCGGAGAACGAGAAGCCGTATCGGCCGGTCGTCGGGCGAGGGAAGGTGATCGCGGTCGGGTCGCCGCCCTCGGCGGCGCGCTGGATCGCGGGACCGCCGGGATAACCGAGGTCGAGGATGCGGGCGACCTTGTCGAAGGCCTCGCCCGCGGCGTCGTCCGCCGTGTCTCCCAAATGGATGATCGGGTCGCGGGCGAGGTCACCGAGCTTCAAGAGCGAGGTGTGACCGCCGGACACGACCAGGCCGATGCTGTGCGGCGGCAGAGGTCCATTCGCGAGGGTGTCGGCGGCGATGTGCCCGGCGAGATGATGCACGCCGAACAGCGGAACGCCCAGCGACAGGGCATATGCCTTCCCCGCGGCCAAGCCGACCTGAAGGGCCGTGGCCAGTCCGGGGCCGGCCGTCACCGCCACATAGTCGACGTCGGACAACTTGAGCCCGGCCGAGTCGAGCGCCGCCCGCGCCGTCGGGACGAGGGCGTGCAGGTGCGCTCGCGCGGCCACCTCCGGCACGACACCGCCGAACCGGACATGTTCCTCCATACTGGACGACAGGGCCTCGCCGACCAGCACGCCGTCACGAACGAGACCGACACCGGTCTCATCGCATGACGATTCGATACCGAGTACCAGACTCATCAGCCGCTCCCGTCTGTTCGCGGCTTCGCCGCGCGTCGCGTCAATCGCATGAAGTCCGAGCGAACGAGCGCCGAACGGGTCTTATTGCAGCACACCGACCCACCGGCCCGGCCTCCGCCGCCCGGGCGACGAGTGCGCCGCCACCACTCGGTTCCGTTGCCCGGCGGACCAGCCGACGCTCCTGACCGAACCCGGTGATCGACCACGCGGGGGACGCGGGGCCGACACGGGAGGACGGCCGGTGCCGGCGGGAGCCGACCGTCCGCCGCGCGCCCCCCGGAACCGCGAGGAAACCTCTACGCTTGGCCGGCATGGACCTTCCTCCCCTGGTCACCGAGATCACGCAGCACCTGCGGAGCGAGGTGGTGACGGCGCTGGGTCGACCGCCATCGGCTCTGTACCTGTACGGTTCGGTCGCGCTCGACGATTTTCGGCCCGGAACGAGCGACATCGATTTCGTGACGATCCTCGACGAGGCACCGAGCGCCGCGGAGACGGAGGCATTGGCCTCGGCTCATCGGCGACTCGCCGGGCGATTCCCGGAGACACACGTCGACGGGATCTACTCCACCGCTGCCGAACTCGCCAATGGTCCATATGAGACGGGTGTTCACGCGCACGAGGGGGTCGTCGGCGTCGGGACCTTCGAACGCCTGTGGGTCACCTGGCACGGGCTCGTCCAAGGCGGCGTGACGATCGCCGGTCCACCACTGAGGAGCGTCACAGTCGGGACGAATCTGGCGGCGCTGTCCGCCTGGGTTCGCGGAAATCTCGACGGCTACTGGCGGGAGGGTTGCCGGGCCGCGTCGGTTCCGGGTTCGCCTGAGCGGGACCAGGCGCTGAAGCCGGAGCTGACGGCGTGGACCGTTCTCGGGGTGACCCGCCTGCACTACACGCTCACGACGGGACACATCACGTCCAAGACCGGCGCCGGGCAGTACGCGCTGAAGGTCTTCGACGAGCGCTGGCATCCGATCGTCGAGGAGGCCCTGGCGATCCGTCGCGGCGGCGACCCGCCTTCACGGTTCGCGAAGGCCGAGACACGACGCGATGAGATGCTCGGCTTCTGCGACATGGTCATCGCGGACGCCCCACGTCCCCCAGGTGAGACGACGTGAGGCGCGACACGGGAAGGGTATGATCGAACGCCGAATCAAGTGTTAGGGTTGCCTAACCAAATTCGCGTGGAAGAGGTTGAGGTCGTGTCGAATCAGACTCGCAAGCCATCGGGTGTCATCGAGTTGACCGTCGCGCGCACCGAGCGCCTGACGCCGCACATGATCCGGGTCGTGTTGACCGGTCCCGGCCTCGACGACTTCCGCGACAACGGTTTCACCGACCGCTACGTCAAGTTGCTGTTCGCGCCCCCGGGTGTCGAGTACCCCGAACCGTTCTGCCTGGACGACATCCAGCGCGATCGTCCGCGTGACCAGTGGCCGGTGCGGCGCACCTACACGGTCCGGCGCTTCGATCGCGTGCTGGACGAGATGCACATCGACTTCGTCCACCACGGTGACGCGGGCATCGCCGGGCCGTGGGCGGCGGCGGCGAAACCGGGTGACGTCCTTCGGATGCTCGGTCCCGGCGGAGCGTACGCACCCCGAGAAGACGCCGACTGGCACCTGCTCGTCGGCGACGAGAGCGCGATCCCCGCCATCGGAGCCGCCCTGGAGCGGATGCCGGACGACTCGATCGTCAAGGTCATCATCCAGGTCGACAACGAGGACGAGGAGCAGAAGCTCAGCGGTTGTCCGCACGCGGACTTCACGTGGCTCTACCGCGATGACGCGGAGACCTCGAACCCGCGCGACGAACTCGTCGACGCGGTGCGGCTCGTGGAGTTCCCGCCCGGAGTCGGCCATTTCTTCGTTCACGGCGAGGCCGAGACGGTCATGAAGCGGATTCGCCCGATCCTGATCAAGGAACGCGGCATCGACAAGTCGCAGCTGTCGCTGTCGGGCTATTGGCGGCTCGGGGACACCGACGAGGCGTTCCGGTCGTGGAAGGCGAAGGAGAAGGCGACCGCCGTCAACGGCGGTTGAGCCTCGGCGCCGCCCGCACTTCGGCGGGTTGCGCGGATCGGTCGATCCCGCGATCTCCCCAGGGAGTTACGTCCTTATCGGACTATCCATTGTCGTCTCGCGAGGGCTGCGCACAACCGCCGAGACCCTTGAGGATCTTGATGGAGATGTCGCGCAGCGCGTGCGCCTCCTGCGGGGTCAGCCTGTCGAGCAGGAGTTTGCGAACCTCGGCGACGTGCCCCGGGGCGGCCGCGGCGAGCGCGTCATGACCGGCGTCGGTCAGCGTCGCCACGATGGTCCGACCGCAGTGCGGGTTTCGGCCCCTCGTCACCCAGTCGTTGCCTTCGAGCTTGCGCATGGCGTGCGACAGTCTGCTCGGTGAGAAGCGGGTTCGTTCGGCGAGCTCGGACATCGTGAGCGCGTGTGACGGCGCCTCGGACAGCATCGCCAGGATCATGTAGTACGCGTGCGGCATACCCGAGTCGTGCTGAAGTTGACGATCGAGCGCCTCGTGAAACAGCTGGGTCGACCACAGATAGGCACGCCAGGTGGCCTGTTCGTCGTCGGTGAGCCAGCGCGGAGTCGTCATGGTGCCATCCTACTCTTTACTTGAATATTCAACCGTGCTAGCGTTCGAACAGTTGAATATTCAATCGATACGGAGAAATCTATGAAGATCGTCTTGTGGGTCGGACAGGTCGCGCTGGCGCTGTTCTTCGGCAGTGCCGGATTCACCAAGCTCACCCAGCCCGTGGACAGCCTGCGGGAGACGATGGGTTGGATCGACTCCTTCCCGGTCTGGTTCGTTCCCGTGTTGGGCGGACTCGAGCTCCTCGCCGCGATCGGGCTGATCCTGCCCGCCGCGTTCGGCATCCTGGACATCCTCACTCCGCTGGCCGCCGTCGGTCTCGTCGTCGTCATGGTCGGCGCGACGATCACGCACGCCGTCCGCGCCGAATGGCCCGGCGCCGCGATGACCATCGTGCTCACCGTCGCCGCCGCGCTCATCGCGTGGGGCCGGTTCCGGCTGCGCGCGGCCACCGAATCCACCGCCGAGGGCGAACCCGCCCCGGCGTAACACCACAGACACACGGGAGACGCCATGGAAATCAAGGAGCTCGGACACCTCGTCCTGTACGTCAAGGACATCGCCGCCTCCGCGCACTTCTACGGGGAGGTCCTCGGCTGGCGGCGGATCGCGCCGCCGACCGGGGGCGAAAGCCTTGGCGGCGCGGGCATCGCGCTGTTCGCCGCCGACTCGGGCCGTACGCACCACGAACTCCTGCTCATCGAGGTGGGGGAGCGCGCCGCGCCGATCCCGGCCGGCCGTCGACTCGGCCTGTACCACTTCGGATTGAAGATCGGCGACAGCGACGACGAACTGCGTGAGGCCGTCCAGCGGCTGCGCGAGGCGGGCGTGCCGATCCTCGGCGCGACCGACCATCACGTGTCGCACAGCCTGTACATCGCCGACCCGGACGGCAACGAGATCGAGTTGTACGTGGACGTCCCGGGCGTCGACTGGAGGTCCGACCCGAGTCTGGTCCTGGCGCCCCCCAAACCCTTGCGACTGTGACGTCACTCTGAACGCCCGACCGCCCACCGCGATTACCGCGCGGTACGGGCGGTCGGGCGCTTGCATGCCTTGCGCGGTGACACTACGATCCCAACATGACATCAGAAAGACGCCATAAGGGTGCCGCCAGAGCGGGCGCAATGGCACTACTTCGACAGCGAGACTTCGGGCTGCTCTGGTGGGCGGGGCTGATCTCGTTGAGCGGCAGCTGGATGCTCCGCATCGCGTTGCCCGTCACCGTCTACGAACTGACCGGATCGGCGACGGCCCTCGCGGGCACGACCGCCGCGACCTACGTCCCCTGGCTGCTCCTCGGCCCGTGGGCCGGCGTCATGGTCGACCGGCTCGACCGGCGCCGAGTCATGATCGGCACCAACATCGCCCAGGCCGTGGCCCTCCTCCCCCTCCTGCTCGTCCGCTCCGCCGCTGACCTGTGGATCGTCATCGCCGTCGCCTTCGCGACCTCCGCGATCAGCACACTGTCGAACTCCGCCGAGAACGCGCTACTCCCCCGCGTCGTCGACGAGGAACACCTGCTGACGGCGAACGCGCTGAACTCCGCGAACAACAACCTCGCCCGCTTCACCGGGCCGCTCCTCGGCGGTGCCGTCGCCGTCACCGGCGGACTGTTCGGCGTCGTCCTCATCGACGTCGCGACCTTCGCCATCGCCGCCGGGCTCGTCCTTCTCGTCACCGGACGGCATCGCGCCGAAGTAGAGGGCGACACCACCGGCCACCCCGTCACGCGGGTGCTGCGCGAACTTCGCGAAGGCGTCACCACCGTGACATCCAATCGCGTCGTCCTCATCGTCTTCGCGGTCCTCGCGATCACCCAGGTCGGAGAGGGCATATTCAGCACCCTGTACGTCGTCTTCGTCAGCGACGCGCTCGGCGGCGGGTCCGTCGAGTTCGGCTGGCTCAACTCGGCCCAAGCCGTCGGCGGCGTCCTCGGTGGGCTGACGGCCGGCTGGTTCGGCGCCCGCCTGTCGCCACGGATACTGACCGGCTTCGGATTGATCCTGTTCGGTTTCATCGACCTCGTGATCTTCAACTACCCACAGTGGTACCAGGGTCTGTCGCCCGCGATCGTCCTCATGATCGTCGTCGGCGTTCCGAGCGCCGTGTCGATGGCGGCGTTCCTGACGATCATGCAGACCGAAGTGCCCGATCGTCTGCGCGGCAGGGTCTTCGCGCTCCTGACCGCCGTCCTGGCGGTGTGCCTTCTGGCGGGCGTGACGCTCGCCGGCGCGACCGCCGGAACCGTCGACGTCATCACCATGCTCAACATCCACGGCGCGACCGCCGCCCTCGCCGGACTGGCCGTCCTGGTCCTCCTGCGGGGACACAGTTCGACACCGACGACGACCAAGCCCGCCGCCCCACCCGTCGCCGACGCCCAACCGG
>NZ_CBCRZX010000013.1:98204-106090 GCF_965137155.1 Stackebrandtia soli | reverse complement strand
CCACCAAAACGAGCCGTCACACCGGTGGAATCGCGTCAGCCTCGCTTCAGCGTGGCCCGCAGGTATTCGCGGTTGAGCGACGAGATCGCCTCGAACGGGATGCCCTTGGGGCACGCCGAGGCGCACTCACCGGCGAGCGTACACCCACCGAAGCCCTCGTCATCCATTGTGTCCACCATGTCGAGGACACGGGTCTCGCGTTCCGCCTGGCCCTGCGGGAGGACGTTCAGGTGCGCGACCTTCGCGGCGGTGAACAGCATCGCCGACCCGTTCGGGCAGGCCGCGACGCAGGCGCCGCAGCCGATGCACGCCGCGTGCTCGAACGCCGCGTCGGCGACCGGCTTCGGCACCGGTGACGCGTGCGCGTCCGGCGCGGCACCGGTCGGGGCGCTGATGTAGCCACCCGAGGCGATGATGCGGTCGAACGCCGACCGGTCTACGACGAGGTCCTTCACGACCGGGAAAGCCTTGGCACGCCAGGGTTCCACGTCGATCGTGTCGCCGTCGGAGTACTGCCGCATGTGCAGTTGGCACGTCGTCGTGTTCTGCTGCGGGCCGTGCGGGCGGCCGTCGATGAACAGCGAGCACATGCCGCAGATGCCCTCACGGCAGTCGTGATCGAACGCGACGGGCTCCTCCCCCTCCAGGGTGAGCCGCTCGTTGAGCACGTCCAGTACTTCCAAAAAGGACATGTCCGGGGAGACGTCGTCCAACTCGTACGTGACCATCGTCCCCGAGTCCTGCGGACCCTTCTGACGCCAGATGCGCAGGTTCAGTTTCATTTGTAGCTCCGCTGGGTCGGCTTGACATACTCAAAGACCAGTTCTTCACGGTGAAGCACCGGCTGGTCGCCCGTGTACTCCCACGCCGCCGCGTACGAGAAGTGCTCGTCGTCGCGCTTGGCCTCGCCGTCCTCGGTCTGGCTCTCCGCGCGGAAGTGACCGCCGCAGGATTCGGTGCGGTGCAAGGCGTCGACGCACATCAGCTCGGCGAGCTCGAAGAAGTCCGCGACACGACCGGCGCGCTCCAGCGACTGGTTGAAGTCGGCGCCCGTGCCGGGCACCTTCACGCGCTTGTAGAACTCCTCCTTCAGCGCGCCGATCTGCTCGATCGCCTTGCGCAGACCCGCGTCGCTGCGTTCCATGCCGCAGTACTCCCACATGATGTCGCCGAGTTCGCGGTGGAAGGAGTCGACCGTGCGGTCGCCGTTGACGTTCAGCAGGCGCTCGATGCGCCCTTCGACGTCGGCTCGCGCCGCCGCGACGTCCGGGTGGTCGTCGCTCAGCTTCTCGAACGGACCGGCCGCCAGGTAGTCGCCGATCGTGTTCGGCAGGACGAAGTAGCCGTCGGCGAGGCCCTGCATCAGCGCCGAGGCGCCCAGCCGGTTCGCGCCGTGGTCGGAGAAGTTGGCCTCACCGATGACGAACAGACCGGGGATCGTCGACTGTAGATCGTAGTCGACCCACAGGCCACCCATCGTGTAGTGCACGGCCGGGTAGATCCGCATGGGCGTGTCGTACGGGTTCTCGCCCGTGATCCGCTCGTACATCTCGAACAGGTTGCCGTACTTGGCCTCCACGGCCTTGCGGCCGAGCCGGTTGATCGCGTCGCCGAAGTCCAGGTAGACACCGAGACCGCCCGGGCCGACGCCACGACCCGCGTCGCACACGTTCTTCGCCGCACGCGACGCGATGTCACGCGGAACCAGGTTGCCGAACGCAGGGTAGATGCGCTCCAGGTAGTAGTCGCGCTCGTCCTCGGGGATGTCGGCCGGGGTGCGCGTGTCGCCCGCCTTCGCGGGGACCCACACTCGTCCGTCGTTGCGCAGCGACTCCGACATCAGCGTCAGTTTCGACTGGTGGTCCCCGGACACGGGGATGCACGTCGGGTGGATCTGCGTGTAGCAGGGGTTGGCGAAGTACGCGCCCTTGCGGTGCGCGCGCCACGTCGCCGTCACGTTGCAGCCCTTGGCGTTCGTCGACAGGAAGAAGACGTTGCCGTAACCGCCCGAGGCGAGCACCACGGCGTCGGCGTACTCGGTGGTGATCTCACCCGAGACGAGGTCGCGCACGACGATGCCGCGCGCCCGACCGTCCACGATGATCAGTTCGAGCATCTCGTGTCGATCGTGCATCTCGACGTTGCCCGCAGCGATCTGCCGCTCCAGCGCCTGGTAGGCGCCCAACAGGAGCTGCTGACCCGTCTGGCCGCGCGCGTAGAACGTCCGCGACACCTGCGCGCCGCCGAACGAACGGGTGTCCAAGAGACCGCCGTACTCACGCGCGAACGGCACGCCCTGCGCGACGCACTGGTCGATGATCTCGACCGACACCTCCGCCAAACGATGCACATTGGACTCGCGGGCGCGGAAGTCGCCGCCCTTCACGGTGTCGTAGAACAACCGGTGCACCGAGTCACCGTCGTTGCGGTAGTTCTTCGCCGCGTTGATGCCACCCTGCGCGGCGATCGAGTGCGCCCGGCGCGGGGAGTCCTGATAGCAGTAGCTCTTGACGCGGTAACCCAGCTCGCCCAGCGTCGCCGCCGCCGAGCCCCCCGCGAGGCCGGTGCCGACGACGATGACCGACAACTTGCGCTTGTTCGCGGGGTTGACCAGCTTCGCCTCGAACCGGCGACGGTTCCAACGATCCTTGACCGGCCCGTCCGGGGCCTTCGTGTCGACGACCGGATCGCCGACGCCGTACTCACCAACAGTCATATCAGGACACCAATCCAGTCATCACGGACACGGGGACGGCGATGAAGCCGATCGTCAGCACCACGGCCAGAGTGTTGGCGATGGTCCTCAGGACACGCTGCCGCCGGGCACTCCCCAGCCCGAGCGTCTGCGCCGCCGACCAGAAGCCGTGCCGCACGTGCAGCCCGACCGCGAGCATCGCGACGATGTAGATGACGTTGCCGTACCACGTCGAGAACGTCGCCACGAGGTTCTCGTACGGGTGATGGGCCTTCCCGAGCGGGTTGACCGTCAACGTCGTCAGGTCGAGGATGTGCCACACCACGAACAACAGCACGATCACGCCGCCGTAGCGCATCGTCCGCGTCGCGTAGCTCATCTTGGCCCGCCGCTTGACGTACTTCGCCGGACGCGCCTTCATGTCCAACCGGGACAGTTGATACGCCGACACCGCGTGCAGGATCACACTCACCAACAACACGATCCGCGCCAACCACAGGAACCACTCCGCGTGCAGCAACGGCGCACCGAAGGTGCGGATCCACGCCGCGTACGAGTTGAACTCCTCGGAGCCGTAGAAGACCTTGAGGTTGCCGGCCATGTGCACGACCAGGTACCCCAGCATCACCGCGCCGGTGACCGCCATGACGACCTTCTTACCGATCGTCGATCTCCATAGCGCCACGACCGTTGACGGTCGCTCTTTCGTCGCCAAAACCATGAGGCCCAAACCTACGGATCAAATGATCTTGCGTCCAAGATATGGAGGCGCTCGTTTCCATAGCCAAGAGCTATCGTGGGCGCATGCAGCTCCACCAACTGCGGTATTTCACCGCCGTCGCCGACACCAGGCACTTCACCAAAGCGGCCAGTGTGTTGCATATCGCACAGCCGTCGCTGTCCCAACAGATCCGAGCGCTCGAGAAGGAACTCGGCACGGAGCTCTTCCAACGCGCCCGAGGCAACATCACCCTCACCGACGCCGGCGAGGCGCTCCTACCGTTCGCGCGACGCATCATCGCCGACGCCGAGACCGCGCGCCGCGAAGTCGCCGACGCCGTGCACCTCGAACGCGGGCGCGTCCGACTCGGCGCGACCCCCAGCCTGTGCGCCAGCCTCATCCCCGACGTGCTGCGGGTCTTCCACGACCAGTACCCCAAAGTCGCGCTTCACGTCGACGAGGGCGGTTCGCAGAACCTCGTCCGCACCCTCGCCGCCGGAGAACTCGACCTCGCGCTCATCATCACCCCGCAACGCGGACTCGTGCCCGCGCTCTCGGCCACCGAACTCCTCCGCGAGGAACTCGTCGTCGTCTCCTCCCCCGAAGCCGAGCCGCCCATCCAAGGCAAACGCATCGGCATCGAAGACCTCCGCGACCAACCTCTCGTCATGTTCCGCAGCGGCTACGACCTCCGCGAATTCACCACCGCCGCCTGCCGCGTCGCCGGATTCGAACCGACGTTCACCGTCGAAGGCGGCGAGATGGACGCCGTCCTCGGATTCGTCCGCGCCGGACTCGGTCTCGCCGTCGTCCCCCGCATGGTCGCCGACCGCTCCGGCCTGCGCATCACCCCCTTCACCCCGCCCGGACTACAACGCACCATCGCTGTCGCCCACCGCAAGGACGTCGCCCCACCACGCGCCGCCCAGGAACTGCGACGTGTCCTCCTCGAACACCTGTGGACGCGCAGCGAAACGCTCGCCCCCGGAACCCGGCTCCTCCGCTCCCCCGTCCCCGCCGACTCCTCGTATCAGCCCTGAACGGAACGCCACGACCCAACGTCCGACCGGTGTCCCGGGCGAACCGGGCAGAATCACCCACGGACCCACACGACGGCACAAAGGGGAACGGACGACCACATGATCGACGGCTGGGAGTGGGACGACACCTTGTTCCTGGGATCGGCGCCGCACTACCAACGCGGACGAGTCCCCTACGCGCCCGGAGTCCCCGACCTCCTCGTCGAGACCCTCCACCTCGACGGCTCGGGCCGACTCCTCGACGTCGGCTGCGGGCCCGGCACCCTCGCGCTCGATCTCGCCCACCTGTTCACCGACGTCGTCGGGGTCGACCCTGACCGGGGCATGCTCGACGAAGCGCGACGACGCGCCGACGAGGCGAAGACGCCCAACGCGCGATGGATACGCGCCCGCGCCGAGACACTGCCGAACGACCTCGGAACCTTCGACGTCGCGACCTTCGGCCAGTCTTTCCACTGGATGGACCGCGACGCCGTCGCGACCACCATCAAGGACCTCCTGCGGACGGGCGGCGCCTTCGTGCACATCGCCGACCTCAAGACGGAGACCCGAAGCACCGACGGCCTCGCGCACCCGGCCGTTCCGTACGCCGAGATCGGCGAACTCGTCACCCGACATCTCGGACCCGTGCGCCGAGCCGGTCAGGGAGTCATCCGGCACGGCACCCCCGGCGGCGAAGCCGAGGTTCTCGCCCGGGCGGGCTTCCTCGGGCCACGACGCGTCATCGCCCCCGGCGGCGCGGAACTGCGTCGCACGAGCGCGGACGTGATCTCCTGGGTGTACTCGATGTCGTCGTCCGCGCCCCACCTGTTCGGGGAACACCTGAACGACTTCGAGGCGGAGCTCGGCAGCCTGCTCCAGCAGGTCTCCCCCGGCGGGCTCTTCGCGGAACGACAACCGAGCACCGAGATCATCATCTGGCGAAAGCCGACCTGACGACACCGCCATGGTGTCGGGTCGGCTCCCACACGACGGGGCCACGAACGCCGCGCCGCAACGGTTCCACGACGGCAGAGCGCGCGAGTTCGACCGACGGAACGGTCGAACGCCGCGCCGGACCGAGTGTTCGTCGATCCCGCGGCACCAACGAGGCCGCCCCGGGCCTCAGTCGAACAGGTCCCTCTCCTGCGCGACTGCCAACATCGACCGCACGAGCTCCGTGTCGGCCAACAGTCGCTCCAACCCCGTGGCGACCGCGTACAACGCCTCCAGGTCGGACCCGTACGCGCAGAACATTCCCGCCTCGCAGTCGAACCGGAACCGCTTGAGCAGCACCGCGTCCTCCGTCAACACCAACGCATGCACAATGGACCCAAGGTCGTAGCCACTACCCTCGAGCGAGTACTCCGCGAACAGCGGTTCCAAATGCGCGTCCGCGGGACCATTGGCGGCCAGGATCACCGAAGAACTCGACTCCCCCGACACGAACTTCACATTCGGCAGAGTCGAGAAGGCATCCGTATTCGTCATGGCCGCACCCTAACCGCCTCGTACGACACAGCGAGCGACACCGACCCCGACCGTGGTCCTAGGACCAAATACCGAGCTGCCCGCCGACGCTCGACCGAGGCCGACACACCACGATCGCCATAACGTCGATCTCATGACACATCAGCGAACCGCACTCATCACCGGCGCTTCCCGCGGACTCGGGGCCGCCCTCGCCACCGCGCTCGCCGCCGACGGTTGGCGCCTCATCCTGACGGCACGGACCGCCCCCGAACCCGACGGTCACACCTGGATCGCCGGCGACGTCCGAGATCCCGACCATCGAAGGGCACTCGCCCGCGCGGCCCAGGCCGCGGGCGGTGTCGACCTGCTCGTCAACAACGCCAGCTCGCTCGGCCCGACGCCACTGCCGCGAGTCACCGTCTACCCGCTGGCCGCGTTGCCGGAACTGTTCGACACCAACGTCTTCGCGCCGGTCGCACTGACCGTCGCACTGATCGACGGACTGCGGGAGCGCTCCGGTGCCGTCGTCAACATCTCCTCCGACGCCGCGACCGGGGGCTACGAGGGCTGGTCGGCCTATGGGGCGAGCAAGGCCGCCCTCGATCAGTTCGGCAACGTCCTCGGCGCCGAGGAACCGTCGATTCGGGTCTGGGCGGTCGATCCCGGTGAGATGAACACGACGATGCTCACCGATGCGATCGGAGCCGAGGCCGCCGAGGCGCCCGAGCCCCGCGAGCACGCGGTGCCCGCCATCCTCGCGCTGCTGGAGCGACGCCCCGACAGTGGACGCTTCAGCGCGTCGGAGCTGTTGGCGGGGAGCTCGACATGACGACGATCGCGTCACCGTTCACGTTCGCGTTGGACGCCGCGCTCGAGGCGGACCGCCCTCCTGAGGCCGGTGGGGGACGGCGGGACGACGTGCGGCTGCTCGTCACCGACACGCGAACGGGCGAGAGCCGGGACGAGCGTTTCGACCGACTGCCGAGCCTGCTGCGCCCGGGCGACCTATTGGTCGTCAACGATTCGGCGACGCTTCCGGCCGCGGTGTGGCTGGACCGGCTCGTCCTGCACTTCTCCACTCCTCATCGTGACGGCCGCTGGCTGGTGGAGCTTCGCCGCAGGGTCGGCGACTCTCATGTCCGCTACGACGGCGGGCGGGCGAACGAGTGGCTGCCGTTGCCGGGTGGGGCAACCCTGAAACTCGTCGAGAGGCACTCGGCTCGGTTGTGGGTCGCGGAGCTCGATGTATCGGTTTCGATATACCTCAATGAGTACGGCAGGCCGATTCGTTACTCCTATGTGAATACCGATCGCCCGTTGGCCGACTATCAGACGATCTTCGCGGCCGAACCGGGCAGCGCCGAAATGCCGTCGGCGGGCCGCCCATTTACAAAGGACACGTTGAATGGGTTGCGCCGCAATGGAATTGACATCGCAACCATTACCCTGCACACCGGTGTGGCCTCCCCCGAGGCGGACGAGCCGCCCTACCCGGAGCGCTTCACCGTCGATCGGCGCGCGGCCCAGGCCGTGAACGCCGTCCGCGCCGACGGGGGCCGGGTCATCGCCGTCGGTACGACCGTCGTGCGCGCGGTGGAGAGCGCGACGGACTCCGACGGAGTGGTCTCGCCTCGATCGGGAGTGACGGAGCACCTCATCACTCCGGATACGGGAGTCCGCGCCGTCGACGGCATCCTCACCGGACTGCACGAGCCGCGATCCACGCACCTGTCGATGCTGTCGGCCATCTGCCCGGTGCCGGCACTCGCCGAGGCGTACCGGAGGGCGGTCGCGGGACGGTACCTGTGGCACGAGTTCGGCGACGTACACCTCATCTGCTGAGGGCTGAGACCATCCGTTCCACGGATGACCGTCGGGCGGTCCGAATCCGTTCACTGCCGCGTCGGAATATGGACCGCGCGACAAAAGGCGCACGCGGTGAGGGTCATCGCCAGACACCTCATCGCGTGCGCCGTGG